>CAYHBW010000015.1:12085-18171 GCA_964355085.1 uncultured Candidatus Saccharibacteria bacterium | reverse complement strand
CGTCAAGATCCCCGCAACCGGCAAGTTCTTCGCGAGCGATCACTTCACCGTGAACATCAAGGCGGTGAAGTTCGCCTGGTTCGGCGACAACTTCAAACAGCATTTCCTCCACAAAGAGGAAGCGCCGCAAGGAGAAGTCGAACTCAAGGTGAGTAAGCTCAAGAAGAACTCCCTGGACAAGCCGATCCTCAACGAACTGGGAGACAAAGCTGAAACCACCCTCGCCTCCATCTGGGAGCTTCTCAAAAAGCAACCCAATGGCGAACAAGGGACACTCCTGACCAACGGATACGCAAACATCTTCTATATCCGCGATTCCAAAGGAGTGCTCTGGGCGGTCAACGTCCGCTGGGTCAGCGACGGTTGGGTCGTGCATGCCGACTCGGTCGAGGGTCCGTACGAGTGGGTCGACGGCCACCTGGTCTTCTCCCGCAATTCTTAGGATCCTTGGGCCCTTGGGTCTTTGGACACCTAAGTCAAACCCCTGCACGAGCTTGCTCGTGCAGGGGTTTTCTATTTTATGTAAGATTGTTATCATTTAACTACTAATTATTAATCAAGCCGACCATAGTCGGCTCCCCGACTTTGGTCGGGGCTAACCACTACCAAAAATGAAAGATTTTAAAAAATATATACTCCCGAACGGGTTGCGGGTGGTGCTTGTTTCCCAGCCGAAAAGTCTGGCATCAACCGCCTTAGTTCTGGTTGAGGCCGGCTCAAAATACGAGGACAAAAAAATAAACGGCGTCTCCCATTTTCTGGAGCATCTTTGCTTCAAGGGAACAAAAAAGCGTCCGACTGCGCTGGATATAACTTCCGAGCTGGAATCTCTCGGCGCGCTTTATAACGCCTTCACCGGCCATGAATCAACCAGTTATTACGCAAAAGTCCGCAAAGACAAGCTCGATGTCGCTTTGGACATCATCGCGGATATTTATACGAATCCGGTTTTCGACGCCAAGGAAATTGAAAAAGAAAAAGGCGTGGTGATCGAAGAGTTGAGTATGTATGAAGATATGCCGATGCACAAGGTACCCGATCTTTTCATGGAACTTTTGTATGGCGATCAGCCGGCTGGAAGAAACGTGGGCGGAACCAAAGAAGCCATCCGCGCGATGTCGAGGAAAGACATAGTTGATTATCGGGGACAGCATTATGTCGCGCAGGCCACTACCGTGGTCGTGGCCGGATCTTTCAATGAAAAGAAAATCCTGGCAGATATCAAAAAGCTTTTCGGGCATATTCCGACTGACAGGAAATTCTCAAAATTGAAGACAGCCGAAAAACAGTCCGCTCCGCAGGTTCTTTTGCGCCATAAGGAATCGGATCAGACCCATATCGTCATGGGATTCCGGGCTTTTGATATGTTCGATAGCAGGCGATACGCGCTGGATGTGCTCGGAGATATTCTGGGAGGGGGGATGAGTTCCCGTCTTTTCCAGAAAGTCCGAGAGGAGCTCGGCGCCGCTTATTATGTGCGCGCCGGAGCCGATCTTCTGACTGATCACGGATTTTTTGCCGTGTCTGCGGGTCTTGATAATAAGCGGGCGAAGGAAGTTCTGGAGGCGATTCTCGGAGAGCTAAGAAAAATTTCTTCGGAAAAAGTATCTCCGGCTGAACTGAAGCGCGCCAAAAGCCACCTGACCGGCACGATGCTTATCGGACTTGAGTCCTCGGACGATCTCGCCGGATTTTACGGTAATCAGGAATTGTTCCGGAAAAATATCCTTCTTCCGCAGGATATCGTGAAAAAAATAGAGTCCGTAACAGCCATGGATATCCTGAAAGTCTCTAAAGAGATCATGAAGCCGAAGAATCTGAATCTCGCCCTGATCGGGCCTTATAAGGACAAAAAAGAATTCGATCGGATTCTGGCGTCTTTTTAGGATATCGGCGCGGAAACGCCTGACTGGTTTTTTGCGTTGTAAGTTATATGGGGTTGGGATAATATAAATGCATGGAACGCGGATTTGATATCACCTGGTCCAGTTTATGGAGAGTCGTCGGCATGTCGTTGCTGATGGCGGTTTTATATTTGGCGATGGACATCTGGCTCGCCGTTCTTCTGGCGATCGTGGTTTCTTCCGCTTTGGACGCTTCAGTCAGCTGGCTGGAAAAAAAGAAACTTCCCCGCATCGTCGGCACTCTGGGAATTTTCATAATTTTGATATTCGTCCTCGCTCTTCTCTTGTATGCGGTTGTTCCGATTGCGCTTTCCGAATTGAGCATCCTGCTGAAGAATATCGGAACAGTCGGAATTCCGGCTCTCGGACTTCAGGAAGCGGCGAAAGTGATCGGAATAATTAATGAGGGGTTGAGTCACCTCACTAATGTCCTTTTGAGCGGAAATGTTTCTTTTGCGAGCATTGTTTCCAAGTTTGTCGGCGGCGCGACCCTGGCGGTTTCGACTTTCGTCCTGGCTTTTTATCTGACAGTCGACCGCGACGGAGTCGAGAATCTGCTCGTCGCAATATTGCCCGCCGGTTACGAGGAAAGAATCCTCGATGTTTATTTTAAGACGAGAAAGAAGATCGGAAACTGGCTTTATGGCCAGGTGCTTTTGAGCGTCAGCATAGGATTGAGCGCTTTCCTCGGGCTTTGGTTCATTGGAGTAAAGTACAGTTTGGTTCTCGGTATTTTGACGGGAGTGCTCGAAATAGTTCCGTTCGCCGGACCTATCTTGAGCGGAGCGATCGCTTTTTTGATAGCGCTTTCCGATTCCTATACCGCCGGAATGTACGTGTTCCTTCTTTATCTCCTTATCCACGAAGTGGAAAGTCTGGCTCTCGCTCCGATATTTATGCGCTGGACGACCAGCTTGCATCCGGCGGCGATCCTGATTTCTTTGCTTTTGGGCGCGCGTTTATTCGGTCTTGTCGGATTGGTTTTGGCGGTTCCGATCACGGTGATGTTCCAGGAATTGGTTGAAGGATGGTCCGCGGAAAAAACAAGGAGAAAAGCGGCTTCGCTTAGTGTGTAAATTCAAATTGCAGAATTTGATTGAACTTGTCATTCCCGCGAAGGCGGGAATCCAGATTTTTAATTGACCTGGATTCCGCATCAAGTGCGGAATGACAGCATGTGGAATTTAAGTCGTAATTGCGGTATTTTTATAGCATGGCAGAAAAATTCTATATCACAACTTCAATAGCTTACGTGAACGCGGCTCCGCACGTGGGTTTTGCCTTGGAGTCAGTCCAGGCCGATGCGCTGGCCCGTTTCCATTCTTCGTATGTAAAAAATTCCTATTTTCTTACCGGGACCGATGAGCACGGGGCGAAAATCGCCAGAGCCGCTGAAGCCGCCGGAAAAACTCCGCAGGAATTGGTTGACGCTAATTCGGAAAAATTCAGGGAACTTAAGGATTCTTTGAATCTTTCCTGGGATAATTTCATCCGTACTTCGGACAAGAAGGTTCATTGGCCGGTAGCACAGGAAATCTGGAAAAGATTGGAAAAATCAGGAGATCTTTATCGGAAAACTTATTCCGGACTTTATTGTGTCGGGCATGAGGCATTTGTAACGCAGAAGGATCTGGTGGATGGGAAATGCATTGATCATAAAAAAGAACCGGAGACGATTTCCGAAGATAATTGGTTTTTTAAACTCTCCAAATACGGGCAAGATATAGAATCAAGAATTAAGAATAATGAATTAAGAATACTGCCGGAAACGCGAAGAAATGAGATTTTGTCTCTTCTGAAAGAGGGACTTGAAGACGTAAGTTTTTCCCGTCCATCAAAAGATTTGTCTTGGGGTGTTCCGGTTCCAGGCGATGACACGCAGACCATGTATGTCTGGGCTGATGCGCTTTCAAATTATATCAGTGGATATGCTTCGTCCGACCCGAAGGGTTTAGGGGGGATTGAAAATTGGGAAAAGCATCCTGCAGACGTCCATCTGGTCGGAAAAGATATTCTCCGTTTTCATGCCGCCATCTGGCCGGCGATGCTTCTTTCCGCCGGATTGCCTTTGCCGCGATCGATTTTTGTCCATGGCCATATTCTGGTCAATGGAGAAAAGATGTCCAAATCTGTCGGCAATGTCGTAGATCCGTTCGAATTAGTGAAAAAATATAGTTCGACAAGCTCACCACAAGCTGGAATTGATCCGGTGCGTTACTATCTGCTCCGGGAAATTCCGTCCGGAAATGACGGAGATTTCAGTTATGAAAAATTCGAAGAGCGCTACAACGGCGATCTGGCCAACGGACTGGGTAATTTTGCGGCGCGCGTTTCCACTCTTGGTTCGGGGTTGGAAGAAATCTCGCTTGAAAATGTGGATAAGGTTATCACAGAAAAGATTGAACATACGAAAGCGAGGTATGCGGAGAAAGTTCTGGATTTCCGTCTTCATGAGGCTTTGGCGATAATTTTTGAACTCATTCAATATGGCGACAGATATGTGAATGATAAGAAGCCGTGGGATAAAAATATTGATGTAAAAGAAAAAGAATTGATTCTTGGCAATCTTACTGCGATATTGCAGGCCTCCGGAGAATTTTTAAGTCCGTTTCTTCCGCAGACTTCGGAGAAAATCCTGAAAGCCCTGGATGTCCAAGGCGATAAGGTGAAAGTCAGCAGGATCGACCCGCTTTTTCCTCGCTTGACAAAATAGGGATAAGTATGCTATAATATAAAATAATCGAGGGTCGCGAGATCCCGATGTTGTACTTTGAAGTTGCTTGCGCAAGCAGGCAGGAGATACGGCGATGTCAAAGAAAATCGTCGTAGGGTCGGATCAAAAGCCGACCCCGGAACAGCTCGTCGAGATGTATGACAAGCTGGACGGACAGACGAAGGAAATCAAGTCCCAGATGAAGCGTGGGGTTCTCACCTCGCGCCACATCCAGGCCTTGATTGAGCACCGCAACCCCTTCCCCAAGAAGGCGGAAGCGCTCGCTCCAGCCCCCCTGAAACACGACAAAACCAAGGACGGATGGAAGCTCCTGGAAGACGTCCCGTTCGACGGCCAGCCGTTCGACTTCGACCTCGTCGAGTTCCTGAAAACCGGAGAGTCCTTGGTCAACGGCGAAGTGATGAAGCAAAGAGCCAAAGAGCTCAATGCGCATCTCGGCCAAGGACACGCGGAGTGGCTCGAAGCAAACCAGGATCGCATCCCCCAGGAATTGCGAGGCAAGTATTACCTCGTCTTCCCGGGGACGGTCTGGCAGGACTCTGACGGCGGTCGGTACGTCCCGTGCCTCTTCTGGGACGATGACCGCTGGTGCTTGCGCTTCTCTTGGCTCAGGTACGGTTGGAACTCGGACGATCGCCTCGTCTGCCTCCGCAAGTAGCGGGTCCGCCAGCTGGCGGATTGGTCCCTTAGCCCGCCGAAGGCGGGTAAACACAACGCCCCGACTTCGGTCGGGGCGTCTTTTTTTATAATAATCGTGATATCATGAATTTGGATAGTAGATTTGCATGCCCGCGGTCATGGCTTCGGGCGATTGAATTCCATAAATAAAAAATAAAGCTACTTGGTACAAGGTATTAGAGAGTATTTAAGCTCTGAATAAGATACAACCCAAAGAGAATTCAATGGGCGGTGATCATAGATGATATCTTGTATGATCTGGCAGGACTCTGACGGCGATCGGAACGTCCCGTACCTCAACTGGAACGATGACCGCTGGTACTTGAACTTCAACTGGCTCAGGAACGATTGGAACTCGAACAATCGCCTCGTCTGCCTCCGAAACTCGCTTTGTTCTCCTCCGAAATGGGGGAGTTTTATTGAGATATTTGTTTTTTCCAACCGCCTAATATCTTTCCTATTTCATCTAAGGATTTAGAAAGCAGTATGTATTTTTTCGTATCAATCATTTTGATTTCCCAAGATATTTCCAGAAAGAATTTCAAGGTATCTAGTTTCAGCGATGCTCGTTGGATAACTGGAGATTTCTGATTTTGAGGAAGATAACGAGCTGTCGTTATGAGTTCAAAAATTTCAATAAATAACAGATCGATTTTTTCACCAAGAGTGTAGCGGGTCTGTTTAGGGAGATGATGTATAAAGCTTTGCCATTGCTTATATGCCGAAATCAAATTTTGAATGATCGGCAAATCAAAAGTCCGTCGGGGGGG
>CAYHBW010000015.1:5051-12075 GCA_964355085.1 uncultured Candidatus Saccharibacteria bacterium | reverse complement strand
CCACCGCCACCCCGCCACCCCCCACCACCCTACCTGCCCGCCCGCCCAACCCCCCACCACCCGGGGGGGGGGCGCTTCCTTGGGTATTTCTGTCGGGATTATCGTTATTCATACCGTTAGAAATTTTCGGGGCGTTATCATGTATATTATCGCGCATAATGTTATATTGGTTTATGTTTATATGAATAATTCATTTAAATTTCAAACGGGATGAAAAAACAATCAGTTCATACATTTGAAGATATCATCAGTATAGAGAATTTATTGGAAGCGTGGAAAGAATTTGTCAGCGGGAAGCGGAAGAAAGCAGATGTCCAGGAATTCTCACTTCATCTCATGGATAATATCCTATCGCTTCATGACAATCTCCGCAATCGCGCCTATGTCCATGGCGGTTATCAGGCGTTCAATATCTGCGATCCGAAACCGAGAAATATCCATAAAGCTCAAGTCAGGGACAGATTATTGCATCATGCCATCTATCGGATACTCTATCCATTTTTTGACCGATCATTCATCGCTGATTCGTATTCCTGTCGGATAGACAAGGGGACGCATAAAGCCATCAACCGATTCCGTTCTTTTGCTTATAAAGTCGGCAAAAACAATACTAGAACTTGCTGGGTATTGAAATGCGACATCAGGAAGTTCTTTGCCAATATCGATCATTCTATCTTGAAGAAAATCCTTTCAAGGCATATTCCGAATAAAGATATTTTGTGGCTTCTCAATAGAGTTATTGACAGTTTTGAGGCAAAGCCGGGCGTCGGGCTTCCGCTCGGTAATCTCACTTCTCAACTCTTGGTCAATATCTATATGAATGAATTTGACCGATTCATGAAGCATAAACTGAAAGCGAGATATTACATACGATATGCGGATGATTTTGTGATTCTTTCGGAGGATAAGGAGCGGCTTGAAAGCTTACTATTAAACATAAGAGCGTTCCTCTCTGAAAGATTGGCATTGGAATTGCATCCTGATAAGGTATCCATTAAAACACTTGCTTCCGGAGTGGACTTTCTCGGTTGGGTGCATTTTCCCGATCATCGGGTATTGCGGACAACAACGAAGAAAAGGATGATAAAACGAGTTCAAGAGCATCCTACCGAAGAGACGATAAGTTCTTATCTGGGGTTATTAAAACATGGAAATACTGTTAAGATTAAGAAAAGACATGGAATTCATATCAGAAAAATCAGGGGAGCGGCTGGATAAATTTCTTGCTTCTCATTTGTCGAAATTTTCACGGACCCGCTTTCAGGAGTTTATTAAGGCCGGAGACGTGAAAGTGAACGGAAAAGTAATTTTGAAATCCGGTTTTTCTCTGAAAACCGGAGATAAAGTTTTTATTTCGGAAGAAAAATATGAAGTTGATGAAAAAGAATTTATAATAGATCCGGATCCGGGAATTTCTCTTGATATCGTCTATGAGGATAAGGATATTCTGGTTTTGAACAAACAACCGGGTCTGATAGTCCATCCGACCGTCAATTATCGTCACCATACGCTTGCCAACGCGCTTGTCGCCCGATATCCGAAAATCATCGGTGTCGGGGAGAGTACGTTGCGTCCGGGAATTGTCCATCGTCTGGACAAGGATACCTCCGGCCTCATGGTCATAGCCAAGAATCAGAAGGCGTTCATGTTTTTGAAAAATCAGTTTGTCGGAAGGACAATTTCCAAGACCTATGTGGCTTTGGTTGAAGGTATTCCCGAAAAGAAAGAAGGAACAATCCAATTTCAGATTCGTCCGTCCACTTCCAACCGGCTGAAGAAGGTCGCAGTGAAGAAGCTTGATAAATCCGGTAAAAAATCTGTCCGCGCGGCGGAAACAAATTACCGGGTCCGGGAAGCGGTAGGCGAAAAATTTTCGCTCATTGAAGCGATGCCGAAAACAGGCCGGACTCACCAGATCCGCGTGCATTTGAGCGCCATCGGCCATCCGGTCGTAGGGGATGTGATGTACGGGGCGAAAAAAACCGATGCCAAAAGACAGATGCTCCATGCGTATCGTCTTGAATTAACGGCTCCTTCAGGGCGCCGGTTGAAGCTGGAAGCTCCCATGCCGGAAGACATGTCTTCCTTTATTTTTTCCCTCGGACAAAGAAAAAACGCCTCCTAATCGGAGGCGTGTTTTATATTTTCATGGAAAATCTGGATGACTCTTGAACGCAGGTCGTGATATGTTCCGTTATTATTTATGCGGATGTCGGCGGTTTTCCCGATTTCCGGAATATGGCGTTCCGTCTCGAGATTTTCTTCAACGAGGAATTGTTCGTAAGTCATAGACCCTTCACCGGCCTTTTCTTTTCTCTTTCTGACCCGCTCGAATCGGACAATCGTATCGGCGGTGACATAGATCAGCAGGTTCGGACTGAAGTTTCTGATCATGGGGGCATCGGTTGGAAGGCGGATGCCGTCGAATATGACTATTCCGTCATGACGGTTTATTTTTCTGCGCATGCCCTCGCTGATGCATCCTTCTCCGAAATTTTTCACCAGATCGACCGCAAGCCGTATGAGTTGGGCTCTACTCACTTTTTTCGGGCAGATTCCTACGAGCCCGGCGATTTCCAGCAGAAGATCGGATGAGCGCAGATGGGTAACGGGCAATTTTGGGGTCTGAAGCGTTTTGAGTATTTCCGCAACCTTTCCTTTGCCGCCGCCCTTTTCTCCGACTAGTCCGATGACTATCATAGCGCGCCTCCTCGCAGGATGATGTCCCTGACATCCGCATGCGTGAGAACTTCCGGGAAATCGGCGTTCGGGAAATCCGGTTCAGCGTACATTATCCGTTTGCGCGAATTGTAGCCGTTGCAGAATCCGATAGTATTGAGTCCGACTGCTTTCGCGGCCATCAGTCCGTCGAACGTATCGTCGAGATAGAAGGCGTTTTCCGCCGCCACTCCGAAGAAATCCAGAGTTTCTATCAGGGCTGCTGGTTTATCATAAGCCCCGCCGGTTATCCGGTCGATGAAGGGGAATAGTCCGAACTCCGTGACCCGCTTATCAAGGACGTCGGCTATTTCCGCGCTGACGATTGCGGTCTGAAGGCCAATCCGCTTGCAGAGCTCTATGAGCTCCTTCGCTCCAGGATGAAGTTTGGCGGCATGGCCGTGCTCGGCTAAGTATCTTTTCCGGATCGCGTTCAGATCTTCTTTCGTGGCTCCGGTAAGTCCGTGATTTTCATAGAATTTCATGAAATCAGCGGTGATTTCTTCCCGATACGATTCGAGAGGCGGCGCCGGAATTCCATAAATCCGGAATATTTCCTTTACGCTTCCGTAGACCAACGGCAGATCATCGATAGTCGTGCCGTTCCAGTCGAAGACGGCGAGTTTCAATTCCATTTTTAATCCTTTGAGAGAACTGACAATAATTTATATCAAAATCCGTAGGATTGCAATCATGTCGATTCCGGAGAATAAAAATCCCGACATTTGTCGGGTTCAATAATTGAATGCCAGTCCTTTCAGGGTCGTGGAATGAAGGCGTCGCAAAAAATGGTATATCGCGCGGTCGGTATCCTCACGGAAATTCTCGCTAAGCTTTTCAAGGTATTGATGGATTTGTTTTTGCGTATCCATCGGGCGCCACTTTTTTCCTGACTGTTATAGATTATAGGCGATTTAACGGCGCTTGGCAATGTTTTTATGTGGATAAATTTGTATTACAATTATTTACATGATTGAGAATGATCCATTGCCGGTGATCGACGCGCATTCCCATGTGCAATTTCCGATTTATGACGCCGATCGCGACGATGTCATACGCCGCGCAATCAAAGCCGGCGTGAAAATGATCGCGGTCGGCACCCAGATATCAACCTCGAAAGCGGGAATGATTTTGGCGAAAAAAAATCCGGAAAATATGTGGGCGTCGGTCGGTTATCACCCGACCCATATCGCCACTGGGAGCTCCGGTCAGGAAATCGAGGCGGTAGGCGGCTGGCATCACGATACGAAAGAGCAGGCGGAGGATATGCCGGAAAAATTTGAAATCGATAAGCTGGCTGAATTGGCGTCCGATCCCAAGGTTGTGGCGATTGGGGAGTGCGGATTGGATTATTTCCGCCT
This sequence comes from uncultured Candidatus Saccharibacteria bacterium, assembly GCA_964355085.1. GTDB lineage: Bacteria > Patescibacteriota > Minisyncoccia > UBA6257 > 02-FULL-45-10c > REEB48. The sequence goes on along the minus strand of CAYHBW010000015.1, from coordinate 7,996 downwards.
GACATCCGACGTCCAGCTGCAAGCGGTAATAAAGAAATTGCAACAGGAGATTTTTTCAGAACAAATAATTCTGGCTGAAAAACTCAATAAGGCGCTGATGATCCATTGCCGTCCGAGCAAGGGAACCGACGATGCTTATGAAGATCTTTTAAGCTTAATCCCTGATTCAAAATCCCTTATTCCGAAAATAGTTCATTTTTATGTCGGCAGTCCGGAGATAACCCGCAAATTGGTTGAGGCGGGTTTCTATTTCACTTTCGGCGGAGTGGTGACTTTCGCCAGGGATTATGACGAGTCTATAAAGCTGATTCCGGCGGACCGGATTCTGCTGGAAACTGACTGTCCGTATGTCGCGCCCAAGTCCCAAAGAGGAAAAAGAAACGAACCTTCTTTCATCCGGGAAACCGCTGAAGCGGTTGCGCGCCTTAAAAATATGGAAACAGGTGATTTTTTGAGATTAGTCTACGAAACTTCCGGGAAAGTTTTCGGAATTTAACCGCGATACCGCGTCATTGTTGTCCACAAGACACCCTTCTAACAGAGGTGTTTTGCTGTTATTTTAAGAGAGTCCTTAAAGTTTATGAAGTCAGTCGCTTTCGACTACTCAAATGTATAATTTCAAAAAAATCGAATCAAAGTGGCAAAAAATCTGGGCAAAAGATGATTTCAAGGTCTGGCACTCCGATGACAAGGCCAGGGAGAAGAAGCTTTACGTGCTCGATATGTTCCCTTATCCGTCTGGGGAGGGTTTGCATGTCGGACACGTCGAGGGTTACACGGCCTCCGACATCATAAGCCGGTACTACCGCATGAAAGGTATGAATGTCCTTCATCCGATGGGGTGGGACGCCTTCGGTTTGCCTGCTGAAAATTACGCAATCAAGAAAAAGATCCACCCGAGCATTGTTGTAAAGAAAAACGTTAAAAATTTCACTAAACAGCTCCGCAGTATAGGATTCAGCTATGACTGGCAGCGGGAAGTGAATACTACCGATCCGGATTATTACAGATGGACCCAATGGATTTTTCTCCAGCTTTTCAAGTTGGGATTGGCGTATGAGGCCGATGTGCCTGTAAATTGGTGTCCTTCCTGCAAAACAGTTCTTGCAAATGAGGAGGTGATCAGCGACCGCTGCGACCGTTGCCAGACCCTTGTCGAGAGGAAAAATCTCAAGCAATGGGTTTTGAAGATCACGGCTTACGCCGACAGGTTATTGGAAGATCTGGAGATACTGGACTGGCCGGACAAAGTAAAGGAAATGCAGAAAAATTGGATCGGAAAATCCGAAGGGGCGGAGATTGAATTCCATGTCAGCGATTCGAATCTGAAAGTGAAAGTTTTCACGACCAGGGCCGATACGCTTCCCGGCGCGACTTATGTCGTGCTTGCTCCGGAGCATGAACTGATAACGCTTTTGAATGCGCGTATCGTCAATAAAAGTGCGGTGGATGAGTATATAGATAAAACCAGGCATAAGTCCGATCTCGAGCGTCAGGCGGAGGCCGGAGAAAAAACCGGCGTAGAGGTGAGGGGAATCACAGTGATAAATCCGTTCACGAAAAAGGATATTCCGGTCTGGATTTCCGATTATGTGCTAGGAGGATACGGCACCGGTGCGGTCATGGCCGTTCCCGCGCATGACGAAAGGGATTTCGCTCACGCAAAGGCTTTTAATCTTCCGATTGTCCAGGTTGTTACTTCTGACGGCAAGGAAAATCCTGATCTGCAGGCGGCTTTCACGGGAGGCGGAGTGATGATCAACGCCGGAGATTATAATAATCTTCCGAATCATATCGCCAAAGACCGCATCGTGGAATTTGTCGGAGGAAAGAAAAAAGTCAACTACAAGCTGCGGGACTGGGTATTTTCCCGTCAGCGCTATTGGGGAGAGCCGATTCCAATCATCAAGTGTCCGCAGTGCGGAAATGTCCCTGTTCCGGAAGATCAGCTTCCGGTTGAATTACCCAAGGTCAGGAAATACGAACCTACCGGAGAAGCGGAATCTCCGCTCGCCGGGATTAAAAAATGGGTGAATGTGGATTGTCCGCAATGCAAGTCTCCGGCAAAGAGGGAGACGAATACCATGCCGCAATGGGCGGGATCATGCTGGTATTATCTTCGCTATCTTGATCCGAAAAACAAGGAAGCGCCGGCCGATAAAGCCAAGGAAAAATATTGGATGCCGGTGGACATATATATCGGCGGAGTCGAGCACGCGGTGCTTCACCTTTTGTATGCGCGTTTCTGGCATAAAGTCCTTTTTGATCTCGGAGCGGTTTCCACCAAAGAACCTTTCCAGAAATTGATGAATCAGGGTTTGATTCTCGGGCCGGACGGGCAGAAGATGTCTAAGTCCCGCGGAAACGTCATAAATCCCGATGATATGATATCCAGGTTCGGAGCAGATTCTCTCCGTCTTTATGAGATGTTCATGGGTCCATTGGAGGACGCAAAGCCGTGGCAGCCGGACGGAATAATCGGTCTATACAGATTTCTGACCAGAATCCATAATATTGTTCTGGAAACCAAGAAAGCGCGGAAAAAGAAAAATGCTCCGGCAGGGGGTCTTCCGGTTTCCGCAGAAAAGCTTCTTCATAAGACCGTAAAGAAAGTCACGTCTGATATTGAAAATTTCCGCCTCAATACCGCCATCAGCGCGATGATGATCCTTTTGAATGAAATTGAAAAAAACAGAACCCAGTTGTCGGTTGCTGATTGCCGGTTATTCGTGAAGATGCTGGCTCCGTTCGCTCCGCATTTGAGCCAGGAGCTTTGGCAGCAGCTTGGCAATGAGACTTTGCTGGATGATGAATCCTGGCCGTCTTTTGATGAAAAACTCACGGTCGACGATGAAATTGAACTGCTGATCCAAGTCAACGGAAAGCTTAGGGATAAGCTGACCGTTCCAGCTTAGATATCGCAGGAGGACGCGGAGAAGCATGCG
>CAYHBW010000015.1:0-5041 GCA_964355085.1 uncultured Candidatus Saccharibacteria bacterium | reverse complement strand
AAACCGGCGAAAGTCGTTTTCGTTCCGGGAAAACTGATCAATATAGTGGTTTAAACACGGATTGATTCGGCGGTGAGGATTGCCTTGCGGGCATGCCTTTAGTTATATAAACTGAAGTCATGGGAAACCAAGTCATAGGGCTGATGCTTCTGATCGCCGCCATTTCGGTGGCTTTGTATATCGGTACGAATTACGATCAGATATCCGGAATAGGAATTTCCAGTTTTCCGAGTTTGAGGGCTATTGACTATGTCCCGAGCGTATCTTTGCCTGAATATGACGGCAGGACGGATGATCCCGTTATCGAATCGTCTCCGGTTCCGATAGCCGTTTCAAATATAAGACCGCAGACATCCGATGGATACGGAGAACTCGTTCTTTCGGCTGATTGGAATATCCCGGCTTCCGGAGTCGATATCGCCGGCTGGAGGATAGGTTCCCTCGAGAATGAATTCGCCATCACAGGCGCGCAGGAAATATATACGTTTGGAGGATCCGTGAAAAGACTGGTCATAAGGCCGGGGGATGAGGTCCGGATGTTTTCCGGATACAGTCCGCGCGGGAATTTCCGCATCAACAAGTGCATCGGCTATCTTTCCGAACTAGGAAACTTCAATCCTCCGCTCGAGCGGAGATGTCCGAATCCTTCCTATGAAGACACTAATTATCTAAGCAACGCCTGCAGGGGCTATCTCTCTTCGCTTTCTTCCTGCGAAACGCCGAGAGCATCCTCTGTTTCTTTCAATGACCGTTCCTGTCAGGAATATCTGAATACCGTAAATTACGAAAGCTGTGTTTCAAGGCACCAGTCGGATTCTGATTTTCTTAGCCGTGAGATCTGGGTCTGGGTCGGGGATAATCTCAAATATTTCGATCAAAGAGGGGATATCGTGAGGATTTACGACAATGCGGGAAGATTGGTTTCGCAATACCGCTATTGATTTCCGCATCGGATCGGAAGCGATTCGTAATAAATACATAAAAAATACCCGCATGAATCTACGGGGATTTTTTGTCCATGACGCGTCGATACGGATTATTTGAATTTCAGCGGCTCATTTTTTTTATCGGAAAAGAAATAGCGGTGGATGGAAAGTCCGATAAGGATGCCGATCAGGAGTTGGCGGATCCAGGAATTAAGAAGCGGTCCGAGTATCGAATATGCGGAAGCGGTAAGCTGGTTTGAAGTCGTTATTTCCAGATTTATCGAATCCTGGATCGATTTCAGTCCGCCTTTAGATCCGGTATAGGAGAGGGTTCCTTCAAACGGCAGGTTGTTTCCCGGGACGACAAGAGCTCCGACGAGAAAATTCAGCGATACGACTTTTTCTTCGCCCGGATTGACCGTTCCGATATTATATTCGAAAAGATTATCTTTGCGCATGACCGCCGGAGTAGCGGTGAATTTCAGGAATTCCACTCCATCCGGCAGGGAAATGATAAGAACTGCGTTTCTCGCTTCAGATCCGCCGGCATTGTAATAGCGGGCGTACAGCACGTCTTCGTCTCCGACCAGCGCTTTTTCCTCATCCAAAAAAAGTTCGAATTCTATTTTTTCTTCACTGCGCTTGAATATTTGCGGGCGGTTCGGCGTCACGTCAACCGGTTTTGTCTGCAAGACCGGCGCGGGAGTCGGGGCCGGAGGGGTGTAAGTCGGAGCCGGATTGTAAGACGGAACATAGACAGGCACGTAGCTCGGGGTGTAATAATTCGGGCTGTAGGAGGGAGTTATGGACGGTATCTGAAGCGACTCCTGATTGGAGCTGATTTTGGCCTGGAATACGGCATAGCCCTGACTGGACCATCCGCCGGTTATATTTCCTATATTCAATCCCGAAGAGATTATCTCCGATCCGCTTTGTCCGAACGGGGCGTTTTGCGGGCTTGAGGATTGGTTCGGATACCATCTCAAAGAATTCGGAATGAAAGAAAGAGATTGGTTTGAAGAGAGATATATTCCGACGCTGCCTGACGCTCCGGAGGAGTTCTGGGCGTTCACGCTTCCTGAAACGGTCGTCGAGGTGAAATTGCCTTCCGGCAGATTGACTTTGAGCGTCGTATTGTCGGCGGTGTCGTTCCCGGTGTTATGATAATAGACCATGAAGCTGATGATGTCCCCGGTTTTTCCGGAAACGCTTCCTGACCAGCAGGTATTGCATCCCGGGTTCGCGGAATAATTGGAAACCCGGAGAGTCGGAGGATCCTGCGGTCCGTAATTGAAAGACGCCGCTTCCGCATCCGAATAAGCGAAAAGAACGGCGCTGATTATGAGTCCGGATATTGCCAGAGATTTTTTATTGAAATTTATTTTCATATTGCATTACTCTTAAGAAATCGATTCATCTTGATCCTGAATTAAGTTCAGGACGACAAGTCGATTTCTTAAGAATAGGGCGAAGCAGTTTTGGAGACTGCTTCGCCCGCTGCCAGGCGTTGCGCTAAAAGCGCAGCGCCAGGCCGTTCGGAGGTACCGGTCCGGGTCCGCCGCTTGTGCCGGGCGAGGATTGCCCGGTCTTCGGCCTTTCCGGTTTGTACATCGAGTCTCCGATAAGCCAGCCGATTCCGGCCGAGGCGATTCCGATCAGCCCTCTTTTGATCATCAGGCATTTCCGGTTTTTCTTATCGGATCTGCCGAAGAGGTCAATCACGATGAGCCCGCCCCCGACTCCCATCGGGAGACCTTCTCGGATTCCTCCGCCGTATCCCATCAGTCCGGGGCCGACCGTCCAGACGAGCCAGTCTCTCGTTTTAAGCGGACAATCCGAACGCGTCCCGTACATTCCTCTTTCCCGGAGGATGATGCGCGGTTCGATTATCGGATTTCCGCATTCATAGATGCGTACCGCTTCCCACCGGCCCTTTTTCAGCTTCCCGACGAAGTGATAATCGTCTGAAAGCCATCCGGTGTGCTTGTGGCCGTTTTTGTCGAGAGTCGTCAGTAAAGTATCCTCCCTCACCGGGAAGATTTTCTCCCCGTTGAGCACCAGTCTTGGGTTGACCGGATTTTGTCCTACCTGGATGTACTTCCGATTCTCCGCAGCCGAAGTAAACTGGCTAAGGAGAAGGCAGAAAATCACTTTGATCATCTCATATCACCTCCTCATTTGAATTTGAGTTACTGGAAATAATAATAACATATTTTTTTGAATTTGTAAAGAGGGGAGCGGCCAAGCCATGCCTGAATAATTTTGCAAAAAAAACAGCGCTTTCAGGCGCTATTTTCTTTCCGCAAGCTCTACTTTCATATCCATCATTTTGTCCCCCCGCATGATTTTCAGCATGAGCGCGTCTCCGACATTCAGATCCTCAAGAAAATCCTGGATGGTCCTTTCCATCGTGATCTTCACGCCGTTGCATTCCAGGACTATGTCTTTTTCCTTAAGTCCGGCGATGGAGGCCGGCGTATTCGGTATGACGGCTTCATGATGCGGTCCTTTCCCGGCGACCAGCGCTCCGTAATTGACCGGAAGATTCATTTTTTGCTGGAGATTTTCATCAATGTTTATGTACCGGAGGCCGAGAAGCGGACGCCGGACGCGCCCGAATTTTCTGACATCGTCCAGGTCGCGTTTCGCGGAATTTATCGGAATGGCGAACCCGACGTTCTGCGCCCCGAAGACTATCGCCGCGTTTATGCCGATGACTTCTCCTTCGAGATTTATGAGCGGTCCGCCTGAATTCCCGGGATTTATCGCGGCATCCGTCTGAATCAGCCCGCGCAGTTCCTGGACCGGTTCTTTCGGATCTGGTTTTGCGGAAATCGATCTTGAGAGTCCGGAGACGATTCCTCTGGAAACAGTATTTTTGAAAAGTCCAAGCGCATTGCCGATTGCGAGCACGTCGTCTCCAAGTTCCAACCCGGATGAGTCGCCGAGTACGGCGGTCGGAAGGTCAGATGCTTCAATTTTCAGTATGGCTACGTCGTCGATCGGATCCCGGGCCAGGATTTTGGCCGGATACTTCTTTCCGTCATCCGTCAGAACCGTATATTCGGCTCCCATATCGGAAATCACATGCTTGTTCGTGAGTATTATCCCGTTCTGATCCGCAATGAATCCCGATCCTCCGCCTACCTGAACCATTCCACGGGCATCTATTTTTTCATCCGGTATCTTCAGTTCAGGAACGCCGAAAGGCATAAGCGGCGTCATTTCCACCGGCATATCCCTCTCTATCTCCTCGAGACTTTTGGAAATGATTATGGAGACCACCGAGGGCATCACTTTTTTTATTGTTTTCGCAAGTTGAGAAGCCATGAATAATGGGTAGTTTTAAAGTCGAAAGTCATAAAGTTCTAAAAGTAAATTAAGAATCAACTTTTGACTTTATAAAGATTAGATTTTGCAGACTTAATTTATTGTAGCATACGGCGCTAGGATTTAGTCCTTCTGTTCAGGAAGAATTTCCCGAGTTCAACCGCAAGTATGTTCAGTATTCCTACTGCGAATATTCCCGTCAGCCAGATCCCCGGCAATGCGACTGTGCCGAGAAGTTTCTGAAGAGGAGGGAAGTAAATTGCGGCGATCATGGAAACAAGTCCGACTCCGCTTCCGGCGATAAGATAGGGATTGGTCAGGGGATTATAACTGAAGATGCTTTTTTGGAGACTGCGGACGGCGAAAACCAGAAATAGGGAATAGGTTCCGAAGGTTCCGAAAATGAAAGTCCGGACCATTTCTCCGGGTAGTCCCAGTTTCAGCATCGCCACATATATTCCGAAAAGCAGGGCGCTGGTCGGTATGCCGATGACCAGGACCAGGAATTTTATCTGGCCGTCCAACAGTTGGAATTTATCTTTTCCGGGTTTTTTGAAAAGATGGTCTATCCCGTCTTCGAAGGCGAGTGAGATGGCGGGGAAGCTGTCGGTGAAAAAATTCACCCAGAGAATCTGTATCGCATTGAGGGGTATGGCGATACCGAGAAGGAGCGATCCTCCTATCAATATGAGCTCGTCGAGAACCGAGGAGAGTAGATAGACCATGACTTTTCTTATATTTTCCATCGTGCGCCGGCCTTCGTTTATCGCGGCGACAATCGTATG
>CAYHBW010000014.1:0-19988 GCA_964355085.1 uncultured Candidatus Saccharibacteria bacterium | reverse complement strand
CGCCGGATGGATAACTTTCGCGCCAAAATAAGCCATTTCAATCGCTTCTTCATAGCTGATTTCCGGAAGAACGACCACCTGCTTGACCGATTTCGGATCCGCACTCATCACTCCGTCGACATCGGTCCAGATTTCCACGACATCAACATCCAGGGCAGCCCCGAAAATAGCGCCGGAATAATCAGACCCTCCGCGACCCAGAGTGGTTGTCTCATTTTTTACGGTAGAACCCAAAAATCCCGTTATCACCGGAATTCCGTTCCTCGTTTCCCGATTTCTTATTTTCTTGGCGAAAAAATCCCTTATTTTCCTGTTTGTCTTCAGGAAATCAACGGAGGCATTCACAAATCTCCCGTCGGTCTTGACCAAGTCGCGGGCATCCACGAAATATCCCCCCCTGAAGGAAGAGGCGACTATGAAAGCCGAAAGGCGTTCGCCAAAACTCGCGACCAGATCCAGATTCCTCCCGGAAACTGATTTTTCCGCTGATATTTTATTTAAAACCTCTTTTAATTCTTCAAATAAATCGTCGACATATTTAAGACTTTCAACTTTGGACTTCCTGCTTCTGCTTAGACTATTTACTGCCTGAATATGCCGGATTTTCAGCGACCCAAGCTCTTCCGGTAATTTTTTATATTGCCTGGCTGCGAATTTGGCGCATTTCAAAAGCTGATCCGTCACCCCTTGGAATGCGGAAACCACGACGGCGACATTTTCCCTGCGGCGCGCAAAACCGACTATTTCTCCGACTTTTTTTATCATCTTCGGAGTTCCGACTGAAGAGCCCCCGAATTTCATTATTTTTTTAATTCTGGCCATGATGTTTTTTTAATTATTTTATTGAAAAAGCCCCGATCGGATCGGGGCTTTTTAGAGATTTTCTGGATAACCGCTAAAACTCCCCGACTGTGAATTGGGTGGTAGTTGTAGAGGTGGCGGTGGAAACGGATATCTGCATGAATTAAATATAACAGAACATCCGGACTAATACAATTTCCGGTTATAGACATCCAGAAGAAGTCGGTCGTCCTTCCCTTGCTTCGGATCGCCTTTATAGATAGTCACGCCGCAATTCAACGGTTTATCGCTTTTATCCTACTTATATGAAACTTTCAAGAATTTATGCCTTCCCACCTGCAATAAAATTTCCTTGCTTAAATCAATTTCTCTTGTCGCGTCTGACTGCTTTTCACTGTTGATTTTCACTCCGCCCTGATCCACAAGACGCCTCGCGTCGCTTTTACTGGAAGCCATTTTCGTTTCCACCAGTAAATCAACGAGCGATAAACTTTTAACTTTCAACTTCAAACTTTCAACCTCTGTCGGGGTCTCTTTATTGGAAACCACGCGGACGAATTCATCTTCCGCGCCCAGAGCGGCCCTTTCATTGTGATACATTTTTACGATTTCCCTTGCCAGCTTCATCTTCGCCGATCGCGGATCCGATTTGACTGCGGATTCCATATCGCCAAGATTCAAATCCGTGAGAAGTTCGGCATATTTGATTGTCAAAGAATCAGGAATGGACATCATCTTTCCGTACATTATCACCGGATCTTCGGTAAGACCGATATAATTGCCGCGGCTTTTGCTCATTTTATGGATACCGTCTACGCCCTCCAAAAGAGGTAACGTCATTATATCCTGCTCCGGAATTCCAAAATGGCGCTGAACCCTCCTGCCCATCAATAAATTGAATTTCTGATCTGTTCCTCCGATTTCCAGATCCGCCTTAACTTTTACAGAATCATAGCCCTGAAAAAGCGGGTACATCATTTCAAGCAATGTTATATCATGACCTTCGTTAATTCTCTTTTTGAAATCCGCCCGATGCAGAACCTGTTGTATAGTGCCGGATCTGGATAATTCCAAAATAGATGCCACGCCCTCTTTCAAAAACCATTTGCTGTTATAGTGAACTTCCAATTTTTTGACATCCAATATTTCACCGGCCTGATTCAAATACTCCTTAAGATTGGATTTCACTTGTTTTTCAGTCAACGGCTTCCGTTCTTCCGATCTTCCTGTAGGATCGCCGATGCGGGCGGTAAAATCACCGATAATCAGAACTGCCTGATGCCCGGCATCCTGGAATTGGCGGAGCTTGCGGAGCGGAACAGTATGCCCCAGATGCAAATCCGGCGCAGTCGGATCGATTCCGAATTTCACGCGCAATTTCCTTCCGCTTTGGAGCTGTTTTTCCAGATGATCTTTTCCAATCACCTCCACAACTCCGCGGGTCAGCAATTCATTATTCATGATATCTATTATAAAACAAAATTAAGCTCTTCGCGAGCTGGTTTTTCCTGCATTGCCCTCTCAAGCAAGAACTTTATCTTGTAAAGGAAACTGCCGGAGCCCGATGAGGGCGAGGCGTAGATGCAGCCGCAGCAGTCGGCTGCCATCGGTTCTCGAGCAAGATAAAGTCCGAGCGCTATTTCTTTCCCTTTAAAATCTCGTCAATCACTCCGTATTCTTTGGCCTCGGCGGCGCTCAAGTGAAAATCGCGGTCAGTATCTTTCTCGATTTTAGCGAACGACTGCCCCGTATGCCTGGCGATGAGCTGGTTCAATTTTTCCTTAACTTTCAAGATATGCTTTGCGGCGATTTCAATTTCCACGGCCTGCCCCTCTGTTCCGCCCATCACCTGATGTAAAAGGATTTCCGCATTCGGAAGCGCAATCCTCTTTCCTTTCTTTCCGGACAAAAGCAAAACTGCCGCCATTGAAGCCGCCATGCCGACGCAGATAGTGGAAACATCCGGCTTGATATGCTGTATGGTATCGTAGACAGCCAATCCCGCAGATACGGATCCGCCCGGGGAATTTATGTAAAGCTTGATGTCTTTCTTCGGATCTTCGTGCTCCAGGAAAAGCAGCTGCGCAATGACAGTATTGGCCATTCCGTCATTGATCGGACCGGCAAGAAAAATTATGCGTTCCTTCAAGAGACGGGAATAGATGTCAAAAGCCCGCTCGCCCATGTTGGTTTTTTCGATGACTGTCGGGATGAGATATTCGTTTTGCATATGAAGCAGTTAATAAAGTTTATAAAGTCATAATGTCCATAAAGTCATACTCCCGCTTTAAAGACTTTCAACTTTGGACTATTTAAGTCCTTCCAGAAACTCAAACACTTTCCTGTTCTGGACCATACCATAACTATAGTCGTAGAGTTTTTGCGGGTCAACGTCCTTTGAATGCTCGCGGCGCATTGAAGCAAGGTAACGGTTGGCATCTTCCTCGACTTCCTGCGGAGTCGGTTCAAGTTTCTCGTCCTTGGCTATCTGGAATAAAACCAAATTAGTCGCAACGCTCTGCCTTGCCTTATCTTCAAGTTTCTTCCGGATCTCCTCATCAGTTTCCGGATTCTGCTTTTCCCCTCCTTTGAATGCCAGCGCGGAATAGTCCTTGTATTCCTGAACCATGCCGTCAAGAGTCCGCGCAAGCATGACATCCGGAAGATCGAATCTGGCGCTCTTCACGAGCTGCTCCATCATCTTCAGGCGGACGCGTTCTTTTTCTTTGTCGATTTTTTCCTTTGTCATCCCTTCACGGATATTTTTCCGCAAAGCTTCAACGCTTTCAAATTTACCCAAGCCCTTCACGAATTCGTCGTTCAATTCCGGCATCTGCCTTTCATAAACACCGTGGATTTTCACTTCAAAATCGACTTTCCTGTTCCGCATATCCGCTTTCCAATAATCTCCCGGAAAAGTGACGGTGAATTTCGCCGTCTCTCCTTCTTTCTTGCCGATAAGATTTTCTTCAAATCCGGGAATGAATTTGCCGTCGCCAAGCACGAAGCTGTCAGCTTTTCCGGAAGTTCCGTCCAGCGCTTTACCATCGGCAAAACCGGCGAAATCAATATCCAAGACATCGTTATTCTTCGCTTCGCGGTTTACGCGGGTGAGTTTTGCGCGGGAGTTCAAAATATATTTTATGGAATCATCGATTTCCCGATCTTCAACTTTAACTTCCTTCATTTCCGAATCCAGAGCTTTTTTAGCGGTTTTTCTGTAATCACCTAGCTTAACTTCCGGGAAAACCGAAATTACCGCCTTATATTTCAAGCCGGTCGGGCTTTCCAGAACTTCAATTTTCGGCTGATCGATCAATTGCCACTCATTTTGAAAAGTGATTTCTTTCAAAGTCACGGAAACCGCCTTGTGAACCGCCTCTTCAAAAACTTTCTCATTATTCACCGCCTGCGAGGCCATTTCTTTGGGAGCTGTTCCCGGACGGAATCCTTTTAGATGCACGCTTGAAAGCGCTTTATCAAAAACCGGCTGGTAATATTCCAGAAATTCTTTCTGATCCAATATTACCTCAAGCTCAAAAACTGAATTCTTAAGATTTTTTGACGTATGCTTCATATTTGATTTGATTTAAAAGTTAAATTTTAACTTTTAGAGGAATGCAACCAACAATAACGCAACAATATTGATAACCTTTATCAATGGATTGATTGCTGGACCGGCGGTATCTTTATACGGATCTCCGACAGTGTCTCCGGTGACCGCCGCTTTGTGGGCGTCAGAACCTTTTCCGCCGAAGTGACCGGATTCGATATATTTCTTCGCATTATCCCAGGCCGCTCCTCCGGTGGTCATGGAAATACCGAGGAAAAGTCCGGCAACAATGGTTCCCATCAGGAAACCTCCGAGCGCTTGTGCGCCAAGACCGAGTCCGACAACTAAAACCGCCACAATCGGAATAAGGGCCGGCACGATCATTTCTTTCAAAGCCGCTTGAGTGACGATATCAACGCAACGGGCATAATCCGGCTTGGCCTTATATTCCATGATTCCCGGAATTTCCCTGAACTGCCTGCGGACTTCTTCGACTACCGCACCAGCACTCTTACCCACCGCCTTCATCGCAATGGAAGCGAAAAGGTAAGGTACTGCTGCGCCGAGTAAAAGACCCACAACCACCAGCGGATTTTGCAGATCAAAATCAACGCCCTTTCCGAGCGCGATAAGATCCTCAACATAACCGGCGAACAGCACAAGCGCCGCAAGTCCGGCGGACGCGATTGCGTATCCCTTAGTGACAGCTTTAGTCGTATTTCCGACGGCATCAAGCGCATCGGTGATCTGGCGGACATTCGTCGGAGCTCCGCTCATTTCCGCTATACCTCCGGCATTATCAGTGACAGGACCGAAAGAATCGATTGCGACCACGATACCGGCGACGGAAAGCATGGAGGTCGCGGCAAGCGCGATTCCGTAAAGTCCGGCGAGCCAGTAGCTGCTCAAAATCGCTCCGACAATCACAAGTACCGGAACAAAAGTTGATTCCATTCCGACGGAAAGTCCGAGGATGATGTTTGTTCCGTGTCCGGAATTTGAAGCTTCGGCAATGGAAACTACAGGACGATAATCTTTCGCAGTGTAATAATCAGTGATAACCACCATCAAAGCGGTGACCAGAAGACCGATCAAGGTGCTCAGATAAAAAGACATGTATCCTTCTCCGAAAAAAGACATGGTCGCCGGAAGAAACAGGACAGCGGAAGCGAAAAGTGAAGCGATAAGTCCTTTATATAAAGCGCCCATGATCGTTCCGCCCTCGCTCACGCGGACAAAGAAAGTTCCGAACAAAGATGCGATGATCGCAAGTCCTCCGAGAACCATCGGAAAAGTCACCAACGGACTGGCAATATCATTCACTTTCAAAAATCCCAGAAGCATTGCGGCCACGAGGGTCACGGCATAAGTTTCAAAAAGATCCGCCGCCATTCCCGCGCAGTCTCCCACATTGTCGCCGACATTGTCGGCGATAACGCCCGGGTTACGCATATCGTCTTCCGGAATTCCGGCTTCAACTTTGCCGACAAGATCGGTTCCCACATCAGCGGCTTTGGTATAAATACCTCCGCCAAGACGGGCGAAAACTGAAATCAAGCTTGCTCCGAAACCAAGACCGATCAGGGCCTTGATGTCTCCGGTCGCCATATAAAATCCTGCGATAGCCAGAAGTCCGAGCGCGACAACGAGAAAACCGGTCACTGCGCCGGCCTTGAAAGCCAGGGAAAGCGCGGCATTCAATCCCTTGGAAGCGGCTTCGGCTGTTTTGGAATTGGAACGGACCGCGACATTCATTCCGATATAACCGGCAAGAGCCGACGCCAAAGCGCCGACCAAAAATCCGGCCGCGGATGAAGCGCCGAGGAAATAATAGATGAAAACAAGCAGGGCGGCTGCGACAACCGAGACGCTGCGGTACTGGCGGTTCAGAAACGCGCTCGATCCCTCCTGGATGGCTTTGGAAATTTCAACCATTTTCTCGTTTCCGTTCGGCTGTTTCTGAAGCCAAAGCATCACATAGGAACTGTAAGCGACAGCAAGCGCAATCGGTCCGAATACTAAGAGTGAAAGTGACATAGGTTTATAATTAATTGTAAGTTATAAGTTTCCGCCAAAGGCGGATCCGCCTTTGGCGGAAAAAGTTAAATGTTATGAAGTTGAAAGTCATTTATCTTAGAAATCTGCGATTCCGTCTTCTTTTTTCTCGACTTCCGGAACTGCGGCCGCGACTCCTCCCTCCAGAACTTCATCCGGTTTCGCCTGCGAACGCACATCTATCTTCCAACCGGTAAGCTTAGCCGCAAGACGGACATTCTGGCCGCCTTTGCCGATTGCCAAGCTCAACTGATCTTCCGGAACAAACGCGCGGGCTTCGCGGCGCGGCAAAGCTTCAACATTCGTCACTTTTGCCGGAGAAAGAGAGCTGGTGACGAACTTCGCCGGATCTTCCGACCATTCGACGATGTCAATCTTCTCCTGTCCGAGTTCATTACTGACAGCCATGACGCGGGTGCCGCGCTGACCGACGCAGGATCCGACCGGATCGACTCCTTCGGCATTGGAAACAACCGCGATTTTGCTTCTGCTCCCCGGTTCGCGGGCGATGGATTTTATTTCAACGATTCCGTCATTGATTTCCGGAACCTCCAATTCAAAAAGTTTTTTCACGAAATTCGGATGTGCGCGGGACAAAATGATCCCCGGCATTCTGGCTTCATCCTGGACAGCCGATATATAGAAGCGCATTCTGTCCCCTATAGCGTAATGTTCGCCGGGTATGGCTTCATTATAAAACATGATGCCGGTCGCGCGTCCGAGATCGACGAAAACGTTCCCGCGGTCATAACGCTGGACCATTCCGCTGATTATTTCACCGGCTTTATTCCGGAATTCATCCAGAATGGAATCGCGCTCCGCCTCACGAAGACGCTGAAGAATGACCTGCTTTGCTGTCTGGGCGGCTATACGGCCGAAGTCATCATGAGTTTCAAGCGGAAAAACAAGCTCTTCACCGAGAACCGCATCTTTCTTCACTTCCTGCGCCTCTTTCACGAACATATGGCGGTCGGCATTGTAGCGCGGCAGAAGCTCCTCTTCAGGAACCGCCTCAACCGGCTTCAACGGCTGCTTGCGGTATTTCGAATAGACCTCTTCCGGCTCCTCCTCTCCTTCGACAATGCGGACAGTCGTATCATCGACGACAGTCTTAACTTTCCAGAACTTCAAAGCTCCGGTTTTCTGATCAAACTGGCAGCGGACCACATCACCTTTCTGGCAATATTCTTTCTTGTAGGCGGCCGCTAAAGACATTTCAAGCGCCGCAAAAACCTTCTGCGGATCAACGCCTTTTTCCTGGGAAATCTGCTCGATCGCCTTTTTTAATTCTTTTAGGTTAAACATAATTTAATTAATTTTAATTATTTTTTTACGACTGTCATTCCGGACTTGATCCGGAATCCAGACCTGGATCCCGGCTCGTTGGCCGGGATGACATCTGCTGATGTCATTTTTTAAATTTTAATTCTTCGACGCCTACATCAAACAAATGTCCGCCATCGGGCGGACATTCATTCAGTAATATAAGCATACACGATAAAAACTGTTTTGTCAAGATATGAATAAAAAGCCGCCGTTTCCGGCGGCAAAGAATCTCATCTCCCGTCAATCTTTCCCAAGAGCCATCGGGTCGCCGGCTGGAATGTCTCCGTGACCGCGACGCTTCCCATGACCGAAAGCAATCTTTCCTTTTCCATTTTATCGCCGGCGATCCCCAGCCGGTTTTCCTTTAGATAACCGAGTTGTCTGTCTCCGCTCGGAGAATCGCCGACAGCCAGAATGTTCCGGTAAGAAACATCGCAATTATCGGCAAAATCCCTGGAACACTTTCCTTTATTGAATGGAAAGACGAAGGTATTTTCCGAAAAACCGTTCACCGCCCCGGAATCATCCGTTTCCAGATTAGCGGAATAGACCCGCCTCACCAGATTCCGGACTCCATTGGACCGGAGAACCGAATCGATGAACTGGAAAACCCCGTAGGAGACCACCGCAACCGGAACATTCCTCACGCGGAGCTCCAGCAGGCACTCCTTGACTCCCGGACGCAAACTGACGCCGGAAAGTATTTCCCGTATTCGGGGAACCGTCAATCCGGAAGAGATATAGATATTCAGGGAATCCACCAGCCATTTTTCCTGATGTTTTTTAGTGAGCTTTCCTGCATGCGCCAAAGCGAGATAATATTTACGCATCTCTTTCGCCCTTTCGTGGCATTCGGCAGTTACACCGCCATTGGAATCAATCACATCATAAAGAGATCCGTAAGATTTTGGAATCAAAGTTCCGTCAAAATCAAAGACAACCGCCCACTTCCCATCCATCGACCCTCCTTGATTTTCAAACTGCTAATTTCGAATATATAGTATAATTCTTCTGATATTTTGTCAAATAAAAATCCGCCATGAAGCGGACTTTGAAACGCATGCAGAGAGCCGTGTCAGTCTCCGATTTTACGCGGATGAGGCATCGCATTTCCGCAATTCGGGCACATCTTTCCGTCCTGACCGCAAGCCGGATGAGGGCAAAGCGTATTTTCTTCCATAAATATCCGCCATGAAGGACTTATGCCATTATAATGCAATTCCTACCGATGGGAAACTATCTGACCTCGATCAGCTGATCAAAACTGCTGGTTCCTTCAAGATTCCGGCAAGTGAGCGTGTAATTCTCCGTCGCTGCCGGTGAAACTCTGGCGCTTCCGAAAGTTCCGACGCTTACGCCGGTACTCGGAGAAATCGAACAGGTATTGGCAAACTGGCATTTCCAGGTCAGGACAGATTGGCGGTCAAAAACCGAATTTTTATCCAGAACCAACGGAAGGGCGGAAAAATCGCAAACCGGAAGCTCGGCCACTTTCACGGAAATATCCTTGACCGTTGTTCCAAGTTTCCCGACGCAGGTCAAAGTATATTGGAATTCCTTCTTTTCAGACGAAACGAATTTCTGCGTTCCCGCCAAGAATCTGCTTCCCGACCATGATCCGGAAGCTTCGCAAGTGTCGCCGTTTGTCACATCCCAAACCAGATCGTATTCTGCTGGAGCACCGAGAAGGATTTCTTTTTCTTTACCGTTCACCTTGAAATCTATTATTGGAGGGGCATCCGGAGGAGGAGGCGCGGCGATGGCGATGCTTATGGATGAAACTCCTGACACTTTCCCGTCTCCCTGAACCAACCGCAGAACTCCGTAATTGTAAATCCCCGGCTCATCATAAAAAGTTACTTCTCCGAGATCGACAAGACAGTCTTTCGCGCTTTGCGGATCAGGAATCCCCACGTCGAAAGTCGGAATTCCCTTGTTCAGATCGTAGTTCCAGTCGCATCTCCCACCGGAAGAAAGAACTGATGACCATCCGCCGGAATCATCCCGCGAAACCCGCTTGTCGCCGGTCACATCGTTCGCGGCGCTCAACCAAATATGGACTTTCCTACCCTTCACCACCCGGATGCTTTTCGTGAATTTTTTACCGTCCAGACTCGCGCTTGCCTCCGCCACCGGAAGAGAAATTCCGCCGGATCCGCCGGCTTCACCGACCGCCTTTACGGAAACTTCTTCCGTTCCGATTCCTGGACAATATAATTTATAGCTGTAATTCCCCGGCTTTGTAATTGTTCTGGTTTCAGTCGCCGCCTTGTTTTTGATTCCGATCCAAGATCCGTAAGCTATGCAATATCGGTCGGCCTTCCAATTTATGGAAAGATTCTCCGGAATTCCCGTGGTCACGATTCCTTTCTGACCGTTGATCGTAAGTCCAACTTCCGGCTTCACCTCCTCACTTGATTCAACCGGCTTATCCTCCGGAGCTTCAATCTCCGGCGCCGTTTCCGGCTTTGCCGCAACATCAGGAGCGACAACCCTCAAAGAAACCGACGATCTGGCAAGACCCAATTCTGTGAATTCGCCGGATCCGGTTATGGCATACCTGGTCGTAACCGACGGCGTAACTTTCATAGATCCGGTTTTCCCGACAACGCCGATGCTTTGATTTACGGAAACCGCAATCGCATTTTCACTGGTCCAGGACAAAGTCGCGGACTCACCTCTCTTGATGGATACCGGTTCGATTTTTATTTCAACTTTAGGCGCCGGGGGGATATTACCGACAAAAACATTTAAAGTTTTTTCAATTGTTCCACGATTCAAAGATTTGGCATTGTCTAGAATTCCGCTGCAGGAAAACTTAAAAGGATAAATTCCCCTTTGCGCAAAAGAATAAGTTCTTTGCCCATCCCTGGTTACTTCGGAGAAATTTCCTTTTTCCGGAGATTTCCCGGAAAGCGTACATTCGGCGTCTGGATTTGTTTCTTTATTTGAATTCCAGCTTATGGTAAATTCGCCATTTTCCTGCGGCCGATCTTTGTCAACGGAAAAATTAACCGCTAAATTAAGCGGCGGACAGATTACCGCAGATCTGTAATCGTAATAAAAATTGCACGGGCTATTGGTGTAGGATCTGACTCTTTCCAATGCGAAAGTATAATCCGTTTCCGTAAAACGGCTATACTCCTGGTCGCATGAACTTCTGCTTAATCCGCCGCCGCTTCTGTAGTTAGGTGATGGAGTCCACTCGGTAAAACAAGCCGGTTTTGGGGTTAATGACGGATTTATCTGCAGATTCGGCTCTTGAGCCAATGCCGTGAATCCGGTCAATGTCAAAAAACAAAAAATCGCCGACCAAAAAATCATCAACTGCTTCCTGGAAAAATATGCCGGACTTCCTCTCATACACATTTATTTTACCATAAACTCAAAAAATGGATCAGTCCATGGAAATTAAAAACCGCCGTTAAGGCGGTCAGTCCGATCTGGTTACCCGGCGGGGTACGAAAAATTTCAGGATGGCCCGCTGCTTGGCGGACAGCCGTTCCCAGACTATATCCTCAAGACTCAAGATATCCCTTTCCAAAACCCGGTCGAAAACAAAATGAAATGCTTCGTGCAGGAGGGTTCTTGCGATTTCATCCCGGCTCCTATGAACCACCTTGGACTTGCTCAAATAGATGGCTCCGTCATCCAAAAATCCGCAAAGATCCCTCTCTCTGCCGCGGAATTTATCCTTAAGGAATCTTTTCAGATAAATCCCTTCCACCTCATAACTCAACGACTGCACCACCCTGGAAAACACCCAGTCGGTCAGGCGGTCTCCACTGGTTATCCAGCGCCCCCTTCTCCGCTTACCGGACATTTATCACCCTATGGAAATTTCAAAGATAGAATAATCTTAATATAAAAAATCCATAAAATAAAGCGGATAGGAATACTTATCCACACCTAATTAACATTTTCAAAATGCTTTATTTCACAATATTTATGCATATCTGTCAAATCAGTAAAATCTTCTCTGAAGACTCCGTCCGCAGGAAAATCCACCGTTATCGCAATCAGATCTATCCTCCATCCCCTGTTTTCCTGCAACAACTCCGGATGAGCATTGGCATAAGCCCAGGCGATTTTCTGCGTCTTTGATATTTTCATCCGGCTCATATTATCCTCCGGAGAAATATCGTGCTTCCCCGAAAAATCTCCCGGTCTTTTCATGGTTTTAACTTCAATGAACACAAGGGTCCTATCCGGATCTGATGTTATGATGTCCAGCTCGCCGTATGACTGCCGGAAATTCCGCTCAATTATATCGTATCCCCTGCTTTCCAAATATTTTACAGAGATGTCCTCTCCAAGAATTCCAATGCGTGCATTGTTTTTCATTAAAAATATGATTGCATACAAAATGCTTCACGACAATACTATCCCAGCAAGCCGGAAATCAGCTTCAGTCCGTTTCACGTTAAACAATATTTCGAAATCACAGATAAGCGGCGCTGAAATGTTTCGCGTGAAACAATTCAGTTAATGATGCCGTTAATAATGCGCGAATGTTTCACGACAAACAATTTAGCTTCGATCAACTTGAAATTATATCAGGCCTTAGCTGGTTAATGATATTTCCGACAGATACTTATTTAATGTTTCCACAGATCAAATGTTCTCCGTGAAACATTTTCATTTTAAAATTTCGAATATCCGATATAAAATAGGTTACCGATCTCATTAATGTTTCACGTGAAACATTCTGACTAATTTACAAATGCGCTTACGCAGTAAAAATATTACCTATCGTAAGAATCACAAAGAAAATCACGGGCATCAAATGATATAGCGCTGCTCTGGGAAAATCCGGATAAATCCAAACTGACAATTAAACGTCGTTTGTGCGGAAGTGCCTAATTCATAATCACACTCTCTACTGCCATATAAATGTTTCACGTGGAACATCTTGAATATGATAGTCCGAATCATAGATAAATATGTTTCACGTGAAACAACTTCGATATCCCTGAACATATTCTGTTTAATATGTTTCACGTGAAACATATAATTCGAATATCGCTATATATCGCTAAAAAGTTTCACGTGAAACATATATAACTAAAAATCATCATATTGAGGAATTGTTTGCCGTGAAACATAATTATGAAGAAATAATGATCATAAATGATAACTATTTGTTTCACATGAAACAATTTTGCATATTTGTGGATGAATTAAGATAAATGTTTTACACTTTAAGCGTGAAACATTTTAGTTAATAACCATATACATATATTTCAACTATATAGCCGTAAATATGGAAAATCGGCAATTTCCTTATATTGCCGAATTGCCTGATTATATTGCAATCTTTTACCTTGATAATTATATAAACAGTAGGGAAGTCGCTTCTATCTTAGATATCACACCTCAAAATTAAGCCAGGCGTCTTCCGTGAAACATTGCTGTGAAACATATTTTGTGGCTAAATGACCCTATTTAAGTTATAAAAACCCCGCTTTAGCGGGGTATGATTGTTTCACATAGGATGTTTCACGCCTATCTCTAGATATTATGATATCTCTCTACGATCTCCATAAGGTGGCTGAATCTTCTGGATTTTCTCTTACTTCTGGAGCGATCTATTCTTTGGATTTTGCCTATCTCTTTCCAATTTCCCTCTGAAGGAATCCAGATGCCTGTATACCCGGCCTTAATCGCCGGCCTTATATCATCGGAATAAGTATCTCCCACGCTATAGCACTTCATGCCTGGATGCCGGCTTCTTATAAGCTTGAAATATTTATATTTGCTGTCTGTCACAACGACAAAATCAGTGAAATATTTCAGGAGGCCGGCCTTCCCAAGAGCCGTTCTTTTGTCATTCTGGACCCGGGAATCTCCTTTGGTCAGGATTATCATGACATCCCCCTGCTCTTTGTGGAATTTCGCGGAAAGGAATGCCTCCGGCTTGATTTTCCGGATATAGCGGCTCTGATCAAAGGCCGTCTGCCCGATTTTGAACAGGCGGTTCCTTATCTTCAGACTCGGCTCAACGCCGGCTTCTTCGCAGAGCATCTCGTATATTTTCACAAGCGACATCGGAAATCTCTTCTTCGTGTAATAATATAGACGCCCGGTGTCGGGATCTTTCTGATAAATCATGGCGCGATCAAGCTTATTATGGCGCCGCTTGATCTCATTCAAGGTGGGGGAATGGTCACCGAGGGTCCTCATTATGAGAACGCATGCCTCATGAGTAGGTTTCATGTAGAAATCGCTTTTCATCAATGTTCCGTCAAGATCATAAACAAACAGGCGATCGGCCATCGTTAATCCTGATTTTCATGGAACTAACTCCAAAATAGAACGTTTCCCGGTATTTTTCAATAGATGCGGAAAATTTGAATTAAACCGCAATATTCTATAATATATGAATCAGGCGCGCTTAGCTCAGCGGCAGAGCAACTCCTTTACACGGAGTGGGTCGGGGGTTCAATTCCCTCAGCGCGCACAAGCTCAAGACCGGATAAATCCGGTTTTTTTGTCCGCTATTGACCTAGCACCTTTTCTCGGATTAGGATTTTACGTTGTGTGGTATTTTCTTCGTATATATTTTGAATTTTTAAAAGTGTTAAATCGTTCGGGTGATGAATATATCCTAGGAAAGGTGCGGGGTTGACATAATTTTCAACTGCGATTATATTACTATGCTGATCTCTGAATGACAGGGATAGCAGCCCCGCACGGGGCAAGGAGGTAGTACATTGAAAACTGAAAATTGGAGAGGTTTGCTGTCAAAGCTCGATCCGCTTACCGAGGACTTGGTGCTTTCAAAGCCATTGCAGCAGGGAAGCTTTTTAGAGGAAGTCATCTACCGCCTCGAACGGGAAAAAAGACTCATAATCACCAGAAAACGCAACGGCTGGAAACTGTTCGCGGTCAGAACGAAAGGAAAGTGGAAAATCTACACCGACGGAATGAATGAGGTCCTGTGTCTGGATCACGTCAAATCCGATCTGGAAAAACTTGGATTCGGAAACAAAACGATGCTGGTCGGCGAAGGAATCGTCGACCTGGATGGGAATGACAGCTTCCAGAAAGTACAGGGGATTCTCCAGTCCGGAAAAGAAAAGGCCGTTAAAAAACAAACCGAAATCGGATTCATGAAGTTCATGGTTTTCGCCGTCATACTTCTTGACGGCGAACGCCTTGCCGATCCGTACGGAAAACATCTGGAATTCATCAATAAAGTTCTGGGTGGAAATAAATTCAACTATCTGCTTGCCGTGCCGGTCATAGATATGACTTTCGACGAGGCGAAAAAAATGGTCATTGAGAAAAAGAAATCCAATAAACACGGATGGGAGGGATTGGTTCTTTATTCAAAAGATTTCGTCTATTCCTACCGGCTTGACGGGAAAAACCCTGAAAGGCCGGGAGGTTGTTATAAATGGAAGCCGCTCTACGAAGACGATTTCATCGTCAGGACGGTATTGACGGACAGTAAGAAGAAACTGGTCAGGGAAGTCTTCCTCACCCAGATCGATCCGGAGACCGGCAGGGAATTTCCCTGCGGAAAATTCGGAAGTTTTTCGAAGCCGACCAGGGCTTGGCTGCATACCGCCAAGCTACCGCTGGTCATCCAGCTGATATTCGAAGCCCGATACGGAACCGGAAAGCTCTGCAATAAACGGATGGGTGAAGCCGGATTCCGAACGGATAAAAAACCCGAAAACTGCATCGCTCCGAAAAGCTTCTCCGGAAAATGAAAAATAAAAACCCCACACATGGCTTGCGCGCAGGTCATGTGCGGGGTTATTTTTTATTTTCCAGCTTCTTGCGGAGAATTCTCCGGCAAGGCCCGTTTTTCGTCTGAATAGCGACGGTCAATCTGATGAAATTTTCTCCACTGCGAATTTCCGGAACAACCGCTGTTTCAAAATCAGTATCAACAAGACTTTTGACCCAGCGCCCGTCGGAAAGCAGAAGATAGCAATACTTATCAATCTTGTCCGATACATTTATCGCATGGCACTTCAAAATCACCCCTGAAGCGAAAAAATCGATGGTCATGAGCGCTTCACTCTCATTTTTATCGTGAACATATGTGCGCATCCGATAAAAGGGCATATCTTCAAAAAATTTTTCATGGAAAAGCTCTTTAATTTCTTTCCAATCGTTTTCATCCGGAGGAAAAACTCTTTCTTCCGACATCCGAAAATCCAGTTTCAATGCGCTGCATTAATATTAACAAAGCCGTTTAAAATTAAAAACCCCTTTAAATAAGGGGTTCAAAATCACATCTTGCGGAACTTCCTAGCAAAAAACAATTTTCCCTGTCCTTTCGTATCGCCATCTTGATTTTCAACAAATACAGTGACGATAATTCTAAAATCATTGATCTCGGAAATCATCGCTCTGACAACTATCTTTTTATCCGCATCTAAAATGAACGGCCGGAAATATGATTCGTCAAGACGGACAAGGGGAGTGATTCCGGGACTGTCCGAATGCATCCGGGCAAGATAAACACCGGCAAAATCCGCGACAATGGGTATGACTCCGCCCTGAATGACGCTGGCCCCGGAATTCTCAAAATCAATCACGCAGTCTCCCAAGCTGACTTCTTTTGAAAATACGGATGATTTTTCGGATAGCTCATCAAGCGAAATTGCGTGCTTTTTCCCGCAGGGCTGACGATCAAAATCATTCTTAAGACGATCAATCCGATCCTGGACGGTTTCAGTCATTTCCAACCTTCGATTATCAATTTACCCTGTTACTCTAAGAAAACATGGCTTAAAAGTCAAACGAGGAACCGATGAAATTAACGGGATTCTTTTAACTTTTCAATTACGGAAACAATCAACGATTCAATGGCCTCCGCATCTTTGCGGTCATATATCTTGAAAAATTCCTCTTTTTGATCCTTAAAAATTTCTCTGAACTTATCAGCGAATTTTTCCGCCCATTTCAATTCAAATTCCCGCTTTTCATCTTCCATATGCGCATATTCCGGGCCCAATTTTTCAACCAGGTATCTTTTCATCAATTCACGCTGAATGAAATTTTTAACCTGGAGATCTTTATCCGGAAAGCTTGGCTCATTTTCATTTTTTGGATTCTGATTTTCTATCATAGATTTAACCAATAGTTAATTTCCAAATTTTTGCGCGCACATGGATTCGAACCATGGACCGCCGAGGTATATTTCATACAGCAGGTTCTCCCGGTCGAAATATAGATACGCGTTCGATGATTTGTGGGTGCACATGGATTCGAACCATGGACCGCCGAGGTATAAGCTCGGTGCTCTAACCGCTGAGCTATGCACCCTCATTTCTCATTCATACCACTTTAAAACAAAAACCGCCGGTTTGTCTACGGGCGGTTTTTGAAAACTATATCGCCAGCGGCTTGAGTCCTGACTTTCCGATGATTGCGGCGAATTCTTCCTGTTCCAAAGTTTCTTTTTCAATCAGAGTCT
This sequence comes from uncultured Candidatus Saccharibacteria bacterium, assembly GCA_964355085.1. Classification (GTDB taxonomy): domain Bacteria; phylum Patescibacteriota; class Minisyncoccia; order UBA6257; family 02-FULL-45-10c; genus REEB48. The sequence continues at coordinate 2,817 of CAYHBW010000014.1, read as the reverse complement.
TGGCGATGATTTCCAGGACTTTTTTGCGGGAAATGATTATCTTATTCGCGGCCGCATATGCCCGATCTATGAAAGATTTCATTTCATCATCGATCTTCTTGGCGACATCTTCGGAATAATTTTTCTCATTCCCGATTTCTTTTCCGAGAAAAACCAATTCATGCGCTTCGCCGAAAGTCTGCGGACCGAGCTTGTCGCTCATTCCGTACTGCGTCACCAGAGCGCGCGCCATCTTCGTGGCGGTCTGAAGATCGCTGGAAGCGCCTGTGCTCATTTCTCCGAACATTATTTTTTCCGCGGCATAACCGCCGAGAGAGACAGCAATATCGGCGACGAACTGCGAACGGCGCTTGAGATGCATTTCTTCAGTCGGCAATTTCAAAGTGTATCCTCCGGCGCGTCCGCGGCTGACAATGGAAACTTTATGGACCGGGTCGGCTTCTTTCAGACTGGCGGCGACTAACGCATGACCGGCTTCATGATAAGCGGTGATTTCCTTTTCCTTTTCAGTGATGACGCGGTTCTTCCGTTCTGGGCCAAGCATGACTTTTTCAATCGAATCGTAAAGGTCTTCCTGGGTGATCGACTTGCGGTTGTTGCGGGCGGCAAGGATAGCGCTTTCGTTCATGATGTTAGCCAAATCGGCGCCGGAAAATCCCGGTGTGCGGACGGCGATTTTTCTCAAATCCACATCTTTGACGAGAGGTTTTTTTACGGCATGAATTTTCAGAATAGCTTCGCGGTCTTTGATATCCGGAAGATCCAGGACTACCTGACGATCAAACCGCCCCGGCCTCACCAAGGCGCGGTCGAGAACATCCGGCCGGTTTGTCGCGGCAAGGACGATAAGATTGGTATCACGGTCAAAACCGTCCATTTCAACCAGAATCTGGTTTAAAGTCTGTTCGCGCTCATCATGTCCGCCGCCCATGCCCGTGCCGCGTTCGCGCCCGACTGCATCGATTTCATCGATGAACAAGATGGCCGGAGCCGCTTTTTTGGCGGTTTGGAACGCATCGCGGGTGCGGGAAGCGCCCACGCCGACGAACATTTCCACGAATTCAGATGCGGAAATATGGAAAAACGGAACTCCGCTTTCTCCGGCGACGGCCCGCGCCAACAATGTCTTGCCAGTACCCGGAGATCCCATCAAAAGGACTCCGCGCGGGATTCTCGCTCCCATGTCCAGAAATTTTTTCGGATTTTTCAGAAAATCCACGACCTCTTCCAGTTCCTGCTTGGCTTCCTTGAGTCCGGCGACATCCTTGAATGTCACGCGCTCCTTGAAAAGTCCGAACATTTTCAGATTTGATTTACCGAAGCTGAAGGCCTGATTCGCTCCGCCTTTGGCCTGCCGGAAGATGAACCAGAACATGAATCCGATGACGATCAGGGGAAGAAGCGTAGGAACCAGAACGCCCATCCAGAAATTGAATCCGGATTGATCCTTGACTTCCAATTTCACGCCGCTCAAAAGCTTCGGATCGACGCCGTAATTATTCAAGGTCTGGGTCAGCCCGGATTCCGGCTCTTTTTTCGCGACGCCTTTTTCTCCGTCCTTAAGCTCGACGGCGAGATCATTCCCCTGGACGGTTATTTTTTCCACGACCCCGGAATTTATCCTGGAAACAAGTTCGCTGATGCTCAATTCCATCGGCGGCTTGGCGGTATCGAATAATAATGAAAAAGTGACCGCGACAATCAGCAAAGTCATCGTCGCCCAAAAAATATTTTTATAAAGTGTCATTTTAGATTGTTAATTATTAACAAATTAAATGTCGCGCAGATATACATATAATACTAGATTAGAATGTGAAAGTTTTCCAGCCGGGGATTATTATCCGTATGATAAATTTCATGCGTCGTCTGCGCAACTTTAAAATTTATGCGAATAAAAAAGCCCCGCCGCGCAAACAACGCGCAACGGGGCAACTGATCAATCGCGATTCCTGTGAAACTGACGGAGCTTATCTTTGAACTCCGTCCAGTTTTCCGGAAGAACGACTCCCGGAATTCTGGGGATGGCTCGGATGAGATTGATCGCATGATTGGGATACATCAGCTTTCTCTCCACAATTGACTGAACATTCCAGACGGACCGGCCTTCCCGGGTATCCTGGAAACTGAATGCCGGAAGATCTTTCAGTGGAACCCAGCGAATGCTGTGGATTTCGTCGGATTCGATCAGCCGCTTGGAAAGACCGGCTTCTTGGTCGCCTTCGACGACAAACCAATGATCGACGTTCTTCCGGTCGCAATCCGGACGCTTTTCCTTTTCATATTCGGAGACGCACGCCACAATCTTGCTGATCTGGCGGGTCTGCGATTCATTCTCCGTCTCTCGGACCAGGGCTCTGCCGACGGTTTCGTTATCCTCTACCATCCCGCCGGGACAGCCGAACCCGGGCGGCTTGCCGCTCTTGCGATTGGCCGCGCCTCCGGATTTCTGATCGCCTTTTTCAACGACCAGGAGGATTTCCCATTCGCCGGAAAACCTGGACTTTCTCGCCATGATGGCTCGGACAGTGTGACGGAAATTCCTGTCCGGATTTCCAAGCTTATCTTCAAGTTCTTTCCCGATAATCCAGAGCTCCGGAGAACCGAACGATTTTCCCGGATTCGCGGCCCGCTCCCAAAGATTCCGGAGCGAAACCGGACTCTCCGCGCCGTTGCCGGCGGAATTCCTCGGATTCTCATCATTGAGTATCTTGGTATTCATCGCCAAATCGTAAGTCTGGGCATACAGACGGCGCCAATTGGAACGCCCGAGATCGGAAGAGCGTCGTGTAGGGAAAGAGTGTAGATCTCGGTGGTCGC
>CAYHBW010000013.1:0-20254 GCA_964355085.1 uncultured Candidatus Saccharibacteria bacterium | reverse complement strand
TTTTAACCGCCCCCCTCCTGGCATTTTCCCCCGTCTTTGGCGGATTCTCGTTGACGGCGGTAATATGAAATTCTCTTCTTTGGCCGATACTTTCGGCGAAAACGCCAATCCGCTGACTCTTACGCAAGCCGGTAAAGTCGGCATTGGCACCACCACCCCGAATAATATCTTGGATATCTATTCCACGACGAAATCAGCTCTTGGATTCTCCGGAGCGTCAGGAGATGCATATAAATGGACGATCGGCATGGATGTCTCTAACGGCGGAAGATTCTCAATCGCTTCTTCAACTGCGCTCGGTACGACTGATCGATTGGTTATTGACGGAAGCGGTAGGGTAGGAATCGGAACTACCACCCCAGGTTCCTTTTTGGCAGTCCACGGCAACGCCTTGTTTTCCGGTAACATCACTAGCGTGGCGAATATCACGGCGACGGGGACGATTTCAGTTACAAGTTCGTCAGGAACTTCCACTATCGGAGCTCTTACTATAGGACAAAATAACTGGGCATTTGGAACAACTACTCCAAACCTGGCTGGCTTTGAAGTCGCTACCAGAACTCTTGCTTTTAATTCCGGGGCGGACGGATCTTTGGGGGCTTGGGCGTCTACTACAAGTATGATTAATCAGCTTAAAACTTTTTCTGCGGTAACAACCAACGGTTATATTTATGTGATGGGCGGAAGCACTCCTTCTGCAGATACAACTTCAGTTGAGTATGTCAAAATAAACAGCAACGGCGCTCTTAGCGCTTGGGCAACTAGCACGCCTTTGCCTGCTAATAGCTCCTCACACGGTTCAGTAACTGCTAACGGTTTTATTTATGCGATTGGCGCCGGCTCGGCTAATAAAGAGATATATTATACGAAGGTAAATCCTGACGGTTCTATCGGTTCTTGGTCAACTAGCCCTAATAAATTGCCTACTAATAGATTTTATGCCGGCGTAGTAACTGCAAATGGTTATGTTTACACAGTTGGAGGAAATGATGAAACCGGAAGCGCCACTTCTTCAGTTCTTTTTGCAAAATTAAACAGTAATGGTTCAGTGGGAGCTTTTGCAACCACTACGGCGTTAGCAATAGCTAGGAATTCGCCCGGCGCAGTTGCTGCTAACGGTTTTATTTATGCGATTGGCGGAAATACAACTCCAACAGTCGTATATTCTAGGATAAATTCCAATGGTACTCTTGGAGAGTGGGCTAGCGCTAATTCTTTGCCTGCAGGAAAAAATGCAAATCATCAGGTTGTTGTTCTTAATGGTTACCTGTATGTTTTTGGGGCTTCAACCGCCACCGGAGTATATAACACATTTTATTACGCAAAATTAAACAGCGATGGTTCGCTCGGAGCTTGGCGTACTGATCCGAGCAAGTTGCCTATTACAACATCCAAGAGCGTAAATATAACCGCCAATGGTTACATATATAATATCGGCGGGACTGATTCAGATGGTTCTGTGCCAATTAGCAGTGTAGTTTATGCTTCAGCTGCGCGTACTCAAATTTCAGGAACCTTGGATTTAATCGGACTTTCCAGCACCACCTTAACTGATTTTGGAGGGGACACCGGCAGTGTCGGCTCTTCAATTTATGCCGGAAATATTTTTTCTCAAAATCGGCTGGAAGTTGGCGGAAACTCATCTATTTGGGGCGGATTAAATGTCGGCGGAATATTCTCTCTGACTGCCTCCACCAGCGCCCTTCAAACAACCTCAATCTTCTCGATTCAAAATGCCACCGGAACCTCCCCGTTATTCATAGTCCAGTATGACGGAAAAGTCGGAATCGGCACATCCAGCCCTGGAACTGCCGGATTGGCGGTCATGAACGGAAATGTCGGCATCGGCACCACCTCCCCGATGTCCAAACTCTCCGTAGTCGGAAACATCGCTGTCACCGGCTGCGTCCATGCTGCCACCTCCTCCTATAATCTCACCCCCGAAAACAACTGCGCCGACTTGGCCGAATCATATATGGCTTCGGAAGATCTGGAGCCGGGAGACATAGTTTCTCTTGCCCCGGGAAGCATCTTCAAGCTTGAAAAGACAAAATCCGGATCCAAGGTGATATTGGGAGCCATTTCATCCAACCCGGCTGTCTTATTTGAAGGATCGATCGCTTCTTTCGGAGCTCCGCAGACAAAAGACCTGTATACGGCAGGCGACAAGGCGCCTCTGGCTCTTTCCGGCCGGATTCCCGTCAAGGCAAATCTTGAAGGAGGAGATATAAATATCGGAGATCCGATCACAATCTCATCCGAGCCGGGTATCGGAAAAAAAGCGACCGAATCATCGAGAATAATCGGATATGCTCTTGAGGATTTCTCCGGCGCAACCGAACAAAATAACGGGAAAGTCCTGGTTTTCGCTTCTCTCGAATATTGGAATGCGCCGGCTTCCGAAATTACCAATTCCGAATCATTGTCTTCTGACGATTCCGTTTCACTTGTCGCTCTTATACTTGATACTATGCAGGATTGGCTGGAGAGCATGCAGATATTTATTGAAAACGGTCTTCTGCGGGTGAAGGATTTTGTGGCAGAAACTATAACAGCTGATAAAATCATCACTGAAGGATTTGAGATTAAAGATAGCGCGACAGATGAGACATACTGCGTCAGAATCACCAGTGGCGAATGGGATAAGGTTTTGGGCGAATGCCCTTCATCAATTCCGTCAGATACAACAACTCCACCATCTCCCACAGACACAACTTCTCCGATCATCACCATCAACGGATCATCCTCAATCACCATAACTAAAGGAGATACCTGGGTTGATCCCGGAGCTTCAGTATCCGATCCGATTGATGAAACCCACCCAGAAAACACCAACCTCTCCCTCTATTACAAAGTCAACGGAACAGACACCGGAAACGAAGGAAGAGATCTTCCTCAATCAGCCATAGACATGAATATATCCGGAACTTATCTCATCACTTATACCGCCACCGACGGAGCAGGGAATATCGGCACAGCGGAGAGGACTTTGATCATAGAAGACCCGAATGCGGTTGAGGAAGAGGTTCTAATTGAGCCAGAAGCTCCTGCCGAAGAGCCTACTGTTTAACTGAAGTTTTAAATTAAGGACATCGCAAGTCCTTAATTTATTTTACTCTAAAGTCTTTCCTTTTATTTCGGATAAATCTAAGTCTGCAAGCCATTGGCGTATCATTTTATTATATTTTTGAGGCCCGCCAAAAAATTCCGTTAAAAATTCTCGTTGAGTGATTGAAGGAAAGTTCTTTTTGCCAGAATAATCAAGGTGGCTGCTCCAACGGTATGAATCTAAAAATTTCATCGTATAATTTAAATTCACCAGTTTTCTGTCTCGCCATTCCGGCGCGACTAAATCTAATGGATTAAAATGGATATAGTGCGGCAGGTGGATAAGGTGCGAGTCATTTTCAACTGGAACAGACTTGTATCTTCCTTGAAAAAGAGCCCCGCTTCTTTTATATCTTTCATTGAAATATTTTGCATATCCGATATTCAATTTTTTCATAAACTTAGTAATTGCCCCATCAATTTTAGGGGAAAGAAGCAGGTGATAGTGATTCGGCATTAAACAGAAAGCATGTATATCAACAAGTAATTTTCTAGGCTGCTTTTCGATATAAGGATTTGCGATGCCCTTATGTTGATTTTTCCGAAAACGATAAGTTGTATTATTCAAAGGGTTTTGATCATTGAATTCGTACAAGTCATGGATAAATCTAAAATAATCCTGATCATCCATGAATATTTTTCGTTTATCTACGCCTCTATTTAAAGTATGAAAAAAATTATACATATCAGTATCGTTGATATCTTAAATTAAAATTAAGGACATCGCAAGTCCTTAATATAGAGACTTTCTTTTAAGGATGAAGTATCTTCCGGCGATTTCTTCGAAAACGTAATTTCCGGAATTCATATATGAATCTCCGTAGGCCTGGAACATTTCCTCATCGGCAAATCCGGACAGATTTCCGGCATCGATAACTATGAAATCTACCGGCCGACCGAATTCGGTTCCGATCATGTATATTTCTTTCCGCCGGGATAGGTGTGGAACAAGATTCGTGCTGGCAGAGACTGATGCGCCAGCCGGAACGCGCGATACGAGTTCGGAATATATGGATGTTTCCGGGCCGGATCTGAATATATCTAGAGGGAAAAATACCGGATTTACTGGCGAACGGAGAAGGTAGCTTCCGACTACTGTCAGAATGAGGATATTCGATAAAAGATTCTTTTTCTCCGGCTGGCGGTTCAAAAAATAACTGATTCCGTATATGGATGCGATGAAAATACCCGGAAGCAATATCGCGTCGTATTGGTAGGTTCCGCTGAACTGGGCCGGAAAATTCGTGAGAAGATTCTCTGCAAGGCCGGGAATCAAAAGCGCGGTAGACGGAAGATAAAATAAAGCTGTTCCTGCGGTCGGGATCAGCAGCCAGAAAAGATACGATAATTTTTCAGCCGTAAGAACAGTTTTGAAGATCAGAAGAGGATCGGTGAGTATGTTCCGGACTATCTCGATTCCGGAGTTTCCGAGATGGGAATAGCGGTCAAGCCGGAGCAGTCCGCCGCCGAAGGACGGCATGAAAATTTTTGTAACTGCCGTGAAATAAATCAAAGACAGTATCGCGAGAAGCGCTCCGAATTTGCGCAAGCGTTTATCACCCCGATTCATTGCCATTATTGCCAGGCCGGCGAACAACACTGCCAGAATCGCATCCTCTTTCGTGCCGGCCGCAAGCGAGAAAAATACGGCGGCAGCATTCAATTTTCCGGATTCAAGAGCGTTCCAGGCGAATAGAAATGACGGAACAAAGAACGCGATTTCGTGGAAGTCGTAGGTTGTAATCCAGTGCAAAGAAGGGGATAGGAGGTATCCGGCAGCCAGCAATAAAGGGAATGGTTCCGGAAGTTTTCTTTTGGCGATTTCAAAGATCGGGAATGCTCCGGCTGTCAGCGCCAGAACCTGAAGGAGAAGAAGAGTGTATGGACTTTGGAATATCGCGTAAAAAGGCGTCAGAAGCAGGAGTGATGGGCTGAAGTGTACGCCGAAATGATTAGGCAGCTCCTCTAATGTTCCTTCCATGAATCGTCCATGGATGGTATTCCAGAAAAGCTGATCGAAAATACCCATATCCCAGGCCTGCGTCTGGAAATGCAGATGTCTGGCAAATGTGAATGCAATCCAAAAAAACGCCGCCCCCACAGCCATAATCCAAAGGTTTTTAGGATATTTGCTCATTGAATATCATTTTAGCTTAAAATTGGTCAACAAAAAATCCCCATTAGAGGAGGGATTAGATTTTTATAATTTCTTTTTTAAGATGAAGCCAGAAGACGATTGCGGATGAAATTAGAATTTGCAGGAGTGAATAGGGAATAAGGATTTCAAGCGGCGTGTTCATATCCACTGCCATTTGAAGTATTTGGTTCAGTGAGTCGGAAACCATATACATAAGAAGGGCATTTTCGCCATAAGGGATAAGGAGGGTTTGCAGGATTTTTAAATTCTGGAATTGACTGATAATCAGGAACAAAATACATGAAAGCGCAATGCTCAAGGAAAGATAGGAGGAATTCACGAGATTTTTATTTGGCGGGAGGTTTGCGTAATTTAAAATCATGAATATATATCCGCTGATAAGGGCGACAAATAGACATATTTTCTCGGTATTGGTTCTCGTTTTCTGATCAGAATTAAATCCGGCGATGGCCGAGCTAATGATTACGATCGAGCTCCAGGCGATGATCGATCCTGGGCCGCCCATGCTGAAACTTATAATGTGGGCATACAATTGATCCGAGAGCGCGGTCAAGGCAAACCATCCGAAGATTATACAAAATCCCGTAAAGACTCTTTTTAGCGGAGTGAGGTAGATAATTATCGGAGCGGAAATTATAGTGCATCCCCCAATCATTTCCAGCGTTCCCCAGTAGAAGTTGAAGCTTTTAAAGCAAAGAATTTCTCCGATGATTCCGAAGTTTATGAGAATTATCCCCCTTAATAAAACGTGTCCGACAGTTGATTTGAGGCCGTTTTTCTCAAGTCTTTTTCTAAGGGAAAGCTGCATGGCCATTCCGACAGCGAAAAGGAAAAGCGGTGCGATGAGATCGGCGAACTGATAACCATTCCACGCCGTATGGGTTATCCATCTCGGCGCGTTCGAAAATCCATAGAATCCATTGAAAACTATCAAGCTTAGTACGGCAAAACCGCGAAATATATCCAAGGCGGGTAACCGTCCGCTCCCATTATCTAACCGGCCTTCTTGGGTTGTCATTTAGTCCTACTTTCGATGAACTTTCTATATATTAAACCATAATTGAGTGCATGTAAAAGCCCATTTTCAGATTTTTAAGATGTCATAAATCCGTGCTAAAATTATAAAAACAATCAATTTTATCTTAAAATTGAACTTCATGAGGCCGTTTTTATTGAAGATTGCAGTCGGAACGACGGTCGCCGCGCTTATTGCGGTTGCCGGTTTTTGGGGTTGGAAAAAATTCATTCTCGATCCGGAATTGGCGTGGGGTTACCAGGTCATTCCATCCGGAACAACGTTTTCAACTTTCATGAGCAAGGTCGGAATCGCGACATCTTCCGCCTTTCTGATTTATGAAGGCGCCAGACCGGTTTATGATTTTTCTGAAATCATAGCGAATCGCGTCATGGCCTTCGGATATGACAAGGCGGGTATTTTACAGGAGATTAGATATGATATAAACGGCGATGAGCAGCTGATAATCAACCGCGCGACGACTACTGCGGAATTTTGGAGCGCATCCAGAATTAAAATAGAATATGAAACGCGGATTGCCGAGGAGCGGGGGATAATCGAGGAGTCCCTTTACAAGACGGTGATTTCACGGGGAATCGACCAGCGGCTGGCGCTGGCTTTGGCGGAAATGTTCGCCTGGCAGATAGATTTCGCCGGAGAAATCCAAAAGGGCGATTCTTTCCGGGTCATTTATGAGCAAAAGTACCGGGACGGCGAATATGATCATGTCGGAAAAATTCTGGCGGCGGAGTTCATCAACGCAGGAGAAAATTTCAAAGGATTCCATTTTTCCGGAAATGAAACGCGGGAGGGATATTATGATGAGAATGGAAATTCTTTGCAGAAAGTTTTTCTGAAAGCGCCTCTGCAATACAGATATATCAGCTCCGGCTTCACTTATCGGAGAATAAATCCCGTAACCGGAAACTCCGTTTCTCCGCATAGGGGAATAGATTACGCGGCTGCCCACGGCACTCCGGCTGTGACTGTCGGGGACGGCACGGTAATTCAGGCGGGTTGGAACGGGCCTTACGGTCTTTCCGTGAAAGTCAGGCACAATGATACTTATACGACTGTTTACGGGCATTTTTCTTCTTTGGCTAAAGGAATCCGGGTCGGAGCTAAGGTTCGCCAAGGTCAGATTGTGGGTTATGTCGGATCGACCGGACTTTCAACCGGTCCGCACCTGCATTATGAAATGCACAAATTCGGGGCGTTCATCAATCCGTTCACGGAAAAAGTTCCTTCAATCGAACCGGTCAGCGAGGCAGATATTCAGGATTTTCAAAAAATAATGTCGGAGTTAAGTGCGGAATTGGAAAAAATTCAATATGCCGGATAAGAAAAACATATTTAAAAAGAGTTACGGATACCCGAATCTCACGGCCTTGTTTATTGTGATTGCAGTGACATATTTCCTGGGCCGGACTGGAATTCTCGATGATTCAGCTCATTATATCGGAAGACTCGGATATCTCGGAATTTTCATTATCGGCATGTTTTTTGTTTCCACGTTCACGGTAACTCCTGCTACGGCCCTGTTTTTTTTGATGCTTGATGAATTCAGCATCTTGCAAATCTCTTTGATCGGCGGAATCGGATCTGTTCTGGGGGATTACATACTCTTCCGCTTCATGAAAGACGGATTAGTCGGAGAACTAAGACAGGTATTTCGTAAAGTAGGCGGTGACTCTATTTTTAAGATCCGCTGGGTCACTTATACAAAATATTTCACTTGGCTCGGGCCGGTTCTCGGGGCGCTGATAATAGCATCACCATTCCCGGATGAATTGGGGATAGGCCTTCTCGGCGTATATCAGTTGTCCGACCGGAAATTCATGATGCTTTCCTGGGTTTTAGATACTATCGGGATATTTCTTCTTTTAAGCGCGGTCAGTGCGGTGAGTTGATTTCGGCGGGGAAGAGGCGTCATTTTTACCTACTATATGTCGCACAATATACCTTTTGCGACATAACATAAGGACAAAAAAGCGGGTCTCTGTATATTCATGCCCGCCCGGATATTTCCATTAAACCCTGCCGGCTATCTCTTTTATCAGATTCAGTATGAATTCTCCGGACGCCAGAAGTATCTTCAATATGACTTCGGCGAATTTCTGCATGCTTATGCCGAAAGTGTTTCCAAGCCATACATCTGTATCCTTTACGGCGAACAGCAGTTTTTTGAGCATTTCCAGCAATTCCGGGCCGGTTTGAGGTATGAAAACAGCCAGTTGCCTGGCGCTGGCATTAAAAAGATCGAATAGGCGCAGTAATTGATCAAACAGCATATATTATCATTATTATACCATTTTTGGCGGATCAGGTCTTCAAACGCCGGTTTTATTTTAAAGGTAGTCTTCCGGATTGATGATCACGCCGACCGGAACCAGGCCGGTTGCCGGCGAAATCGTCTTGAATTGGATGCTGGGAGTCCAATACGCCCCGAAGTGGAGATGCGGGCCCGTCGCATAACCGGTATTACCGAGGTAGCCGATGATATCTCCGCGCTTCACCGAATCCCCTTTTTTGACTATTTGTTTGGAGAGGTGGGCGTAAAGAGTGGAGATGTTGTTCCCGTGTTCGATCATCACATATTTCCCGTACTGATATTTCTGCCAGGAACTTTTGTCGTTATTGTCAACCGCTGAAACAGTTCCGTCGTCGGCTGCGAGTATAGGAGTTCCCAGCGGTCCTCCGACATCGAGCCCGTTGTGCGGTTTTCCGCGGTATAGATAGGACTTTTCTCCGAAATGCTGGGTAAGATAAGCGAGGCCGCCGTATTTTTTCAGCTGTATCGGCCAGGAAAAAACCCCCGGCCGCTTACTTGGCAGAAGAGACGGGTCGAATGAAGCGCGCAGCTGGTCTTCAAATTTTCCGATTTCGTCGGAAATGGCGTTCTGCTGCTTCTCGAGTTCGCTAAGGAGATTCTGATAGTTCTTTTCCTGGTTTTTAGTGGCCGTAAGAAGATTCTGCTTGTCGACCTTCTGGTTCGCGGCGATCGATTTCTTATTCTTCAGGTTTTCATTTTCCATTTCGACCTGATTTTTTTTCCTGGCGGTCGAATCGATATTTTCCCCGACCTGCTTATCCAGTATCTGAAGCTCGGTCACTTTTCCGGAAAGACTGGAATTCAGACTGACCGTGTTTTCCAGCTCATTCACGCTGTCGGCCAGACTGTTCCCGCGAAGGAAAGTAAGCAGGATCGATTCCCGGTCTTTTTTCACGAGTTCTTTGAAAAGCTTGATTATCCCGGCGCGGGTCGCGTCCATCGATCCCCGAATATCCTTGAGATCGTATTGAAGCGAATCAATTTCGAGTCTAAGTTTGCTGATGTTTATTTCGCTCGCTTTTATACCGAGATTCAGCTGATTGAGTTTCTGATCCACCTGCGTTATCTCGCTTTTGAGGGTTCTTCCCTTGCCTTCCGTTTCTTCAAGTTTTTTCTGGGTTTCAGCTATCTGCTGGTTGACGGTTTCAAGCTCTTTTGTTTTTTGGGATATGCTGTCCCGCAATTCTTCCGGCATTTCGGCGGCAAAAGAAAGATGCATCAGGAATGAAGAATAAAGAATCGCGGAAAATATGAATAATGATTTCATATCCGGTTTTTTCAGCGTCCGATATGCGTAATTCATGATTCATTATTCCGTTTCCTGTAATTTCCCGATTGCCGTTTCAATTCTGCGGAGAGATTCTTCTTTTCCGATCATATCCATGATTTCGAACGGTCCCGGAGATTTTTCCTTCCCGGAGAGCGCTACGCGCAGAGGCCAAAGCACGCTTCCCCTGTCCGGGCGTCCGTCCGTCGAGCCGGATAGTCCGGCAGAGTCCGCATACGGCATTATATGGGATTCAAGCCCCTTGCGGTTGAACTCTCCGGCAAGCGCCGTCCTTGTAATCTCCAGGACTTTTGTAAGATTTTCCCTGATTTCTCCGGCAGATCTGTTTTTCCAGATAAGAAGATTCCTGTCATATTCGCCGACGGCGAAAGATTCTTTCAGGGCGGTGAAATCCGACAATTTCTGAATGCGGGATCTTCCGAGCTCCAGAAGCTTGAAGTCGGAATCTTTGTCGGAAAGAATACCTGTTGCTTCTTTGTAAAATTCAGATAATTTCCCGTATAGTTCTCCAGTCGGGAGGTTTTTCAGGTATTCGCCGTTCAACCAGTCGAGTTTTTTGATATCGAAAACAGCGCCGCCTTTCTGGACCCGCTCCAACGAGAACTCCTTTATCAGGTCTCCGATTGAGAAAATTTCCCGATTGTCAGGCGCATGCCATCCGAGAAGGGCTATGAAATTTATCAGCGCTTCTCCGACATATCCCATTTTTTTATATTCAAAAACTCCGGTCGCTCCGTGTCTTTTTGAGAGTTTTGACCGGTCAGGCGCCAGGATTATCGGAAGATGCGCGAAAGACGGGGCTGTCCAGCCAAACATTTTGTAAAGAATGACGTGTTTCGGCGTGGATGGGAGCCATTCTTCGGCGCGGATCACGTGGCTTATTTCCATATCATGATCATCGACAACGGAAGCAAGGTGATAAGTCGGATATCCGTCGGATTTCAGCAATACCTGATCGTCAAAAAGAGAAAGATCGAACACGACGTCGCCTCTGACAAGATCGCTGATCGTTACGCTCCCCTGCTCCGGCATCTTCATGCGTATGACAAAATTGCCGCCGTCCGCATCCGGTATTTTTAAGGCGAGATTCCTGCAATGCCCTTCATATCGCGGCGGTTTTTTTTTCGACATCTGCCGCTCCCGGTCGGCAGCCAGTTTTTCTTTACTGCAGGTGCAGACATAGGCATCGCCGGACTTCAGAAGCTGTTCGGCCGCTTTCCTGTATATTTCCAGCCGTTCGGACTGCACCATGACGCTGTCTTTGTTGTCAGGCGTAAGGCCGAGCCAGTCCAGAGCTTCGGTTATGCGGCCGACTGATTCCGGGACATAGCGTTCTCTGTCGGTGTCTTCTATGCGCAGCAGGAATTTACCGCCATTATGCCGGGCGAACAGAAAAGCAAACAGCGCGGTTCTCGCGCCGCCGATATGAAGTTCTCCGGTAGGACTGGGGGCGAATCTTGTGATGATCATTTTAGGAAATGAATGACAGCAGGTATCTGGCTACGGCTTGGGCCGTATCCGGTCGGTAAAAACTTTGCGCGGATTGGCTCATTTTATCATATTTACCGTCCTTTCCAAGTATGTTTCTGATTGTATCCGATACGATGTTCCCAAGAAGATTTTCCTCCGAAATGATGTATGCGGCGCCGGTTTTGGCGTAAATTCTGGCATTTTCTATCTGATGATCGTTGGCCGATTGATTAAGGGGAATTATTATCGCGGGTTTTCCGAAGGCCATAAGCTCAAATAGTGAGCCGGCGCCGGCGCGGGTAATCACGATGTCGGCCGCTGCCAGCGCATCGGCAAGGTCGTTATCAAAAAACGCCTTGAAGACATACCTGTTTTTCTGCACATCGCTCCAATCTTTTGTCAGGAATTCATATTCCTTTTTATAGGCATCATAATTTGCAGGACCGGTCTGATGGAGAATCTGATATTCTTCAAGGAGATTCTCCAGATTTTCCATTATGAAATCATTGAGTTTTTCCGCTCCTTGGGATCCTCCAAGCACGAGAATCAGGGGTATTTCATTATTCAGGCCGAACCCTTTTCTGCCGGTGATTTTCGCCGTATTTTCATCCGCGCCAAGGGATGCTTTCTGGTCCAATAGGGATTGTCGTACAGGATTGCCGACTATTTCCGTCTTTTTTTCATTGAAGTAGGCGGAGGCGGATGCGAATGCGAGAAATATTTTTTTCGCCAATTTCCCCGATATGGCGTTCGTCAGTCCGGGGATGCTGTCTGATTCATGCACGACTATCGGAATGCCGTAGAATTTTCCGACTAAGACGACCGCCAGGGCTCCCGGGCCGCCTTTTGAGAAGATAACGTCAGGCATGAAAAAGAATATTTTCCATAGGAGTTGCGGAATACTGGCCGCGAATTTGAAAAAGTCGACTGCGTTCATCAGGGACCAATATCTCCTCAATTTGCTTGAGAGTACCGGGACGAATTCGATGTCGTTATCGACAATTTCATTTGCGTATTGATATGCGGATCCGAAATACCGCATGTCGATGTTTATTTCATACGGAGCGGTCTGTTTTCTGATTTCCTGCGCAACCGCAATAAGCGGGAATATATGTCCGCCTGTTCCGCCTCCCGCCAGCAATACCCTGAATGTTTTCATGGATTTATCTTTCAGCTATGTTTGGATATATTTACCATTATACCTGAAATTCCCATAAAAATTGCGAGCGCAGTTCCTCCGTAACTGATGAAAGGAAGCGGGACGCCGGTCAGCGGTATGAGGCCGGAGATCGCCCCGATATGCATGAAGGATTGTATCGTTATGAGCGCGCCGAATCCTATGAAAAGCAGCTGCCCGAATTTATCCGGCGCTCTCTTGGAGAGTATGAAGCTCCGCAGCGCCACAAGCGCGAAAAGCAGTATGATGAACGCCGATCCGACAAAACCGAGTTCTTCGGCGATGACCGCGAAAATAGAATCGTCTATCGGTTGAGGCAGGGAGCGGATCTTTGTCGTAGATTGGCCGTATCCGACGCCCCAAAGGCCGCCCGAACCTATGGCGTTTTTCGCCTGGATTATCTGGTAGGATGAGGTTCTAGTATCTGTTTCCGGGTCCAGATAAGTCATCAGCCGTTGCCATCTGTAAGGCGTAAGGTAAGAAATGATTAGGAAGGCCGCAGCGCCCAGAATGAGCGTCCCGAGTATGTACGATATCTTCGCTCCGCTTGAGAAATACATGGCAAGAGCCGTCATTATGAGTATGAATGCCGTGCTTGTGGACGGCTGAAAGATAAGCAGGAAGCCGGTTATTCCGATCAAGGCCAGAAAAGGCACGTACCCAGTCCAAAAATCCTCTTCGCGGTTCGATCGCGAGCTTAGCCAGGAAGCCAGATAGACTATGAAGGTGATTTTCAGAAGTTCCGACGGCTGGAAAGAAACCGGTCCGAGTTGAAGCCAGCGCGTCGCTCCGCCGGAATTAAGACCGAGAGGGGTGAATATCAGAAGCAGAAGGATGAAATTTACAATCAGGAGCGGTATGGCGAATGTCTGCAGATGGCGGTAGTACAGTTTAGATCCGAGAAAAAAAAGGATGACTCCCAGACTTAATCCGTAAGCAAGCTGATGCTTGAGATAAAAGTAACTGTCTCCGAATTTCAGCTGTCCTCTGTCCGATGATGCGCTGGTGAGCATCGCCAGGCCTATTATGACAAGCAGAAAAGAGCAGGTTACGATCACATAATCCGGAGCGCGCGTCCGCCAGTTGTTGGAAGTGAATAATTTAGCCATATCATACCGGCATCCCGGGACGATTTCCGGTCAGTTCGCCGTCTTTGACGGCGAATATCCCGTTTACCAGGACGTGCGTAACTTTCCCGTCTTTCCTTAATGCGATATCCGCATATGCCCCTTCGGAAATCATTCCCCTTTTCTGCAGACCGAAAATTCCCGCCGGAACGGATGTGATTTTTGCGATTGCTGTTTCCGGCGCCAATCCCCTTTCCCGCGCCATTGAAAGGAATTTCTGGAAAGTATCCGTGGATCTCGCCGATCTCATTATCTTTTCAGAGGATAAGAAGCTCGCGGTATTCGATCCAATCAGTGCGCGTGGATGGAAAAGAAGCCCGTTCAGAACAGTTTGATTTATATTTTTTTCGATCAAAAGGGCCTTCAATCCGGTGATTTCCATCAGTATCAGCAGACCGTCCAACGGATCAAGATTCCTGGTTTTTGAAAATTCCGCCACTGTTTTTCCGATGATCGGGTGATTATCCTTCGCCTCCGCTATTATCATCGACGGAAAGTCCGCAGTCGAACTCCTGATTTCTTGCCTGATCCTTTCCCGGTGTTCCGCATGATCGAATAAAGGGAGCATCTCCTCGAGCGATCCGTGCTGGGCCCATTTCGGAAGGAGCGAGTAAAGCGGAATCACGCTGAAATCAAAAGGATTGGCGTCGAAATAAATATTTTTGTTGCGCGAGTTTTCCGAAAGCAGCGCCAGTCCTTCATTCAGCTGTTCTTCGTGGCCGTTTATCGGCCGGAGATGGCTTATGATTGTTTTTACGCCAGTTTCTTCGGCTGCGGCGACGGTTTCCCTTATGGCGTCAAGAATTCCGCCTTTTTCATCCCGCAGGTGGGTTGCGTAGATTTTCCCGGCTGCGGCGGTTATTTTCATGAATTTTTTAATTTCCGAATATGATACGCTGCGGGCGTGTATGTAGCTCAATCCGGTGGAAAATCCGAGCGCTCCCTCTTTGAGTCCCTGCAAGACGGCGCTCTTGAATATTTCCGTTTCAGGTTCGGAAAGATCCCTTATTTCATCGCCTACCAGATCCCGGCGGATTGTCGAGTGTCCGATGAGAGTTCCGAAATTCACTCCTAATCCGATTTTTTTGATGGTCTGCTTGAGTTCTCCTATGGAATGCCAATCGACATTCGTCCGGTTGATATCCCCCCATTTTCTCATTGACTTAAGGGATCCGTAAAAAAGAGGAGCCAGGGAGGATCCGCATTGGCCTCCGATGATCGTCGTTACTCCCTGGAACAGGAAATCCTGCTGTTCCGGATTCGAGAAAAGACTCAAGAAATGATCGGAGTCCGTATTGACGTCTATGATTCCCGGTGAAAGTTCCAGGCCGAGCCCGTCTATGACGACATCGGCGGATTTTGAAGAAAAATTTCCGATAGCGGAAATCCGGTCGTTCTTTATCAGAACATCGCTCCGATAAGGAGGTTTCCCCGTGCCATCGAATATTGTCGCCGATTTTATCAGTATCATTTGTTTTCTTCAGTGTCTCGGTTTCCCGTATTTTTGCCTCGAAATTTCCTTTATGCGGTCGCGAACGGCGTTTTCTCCTTTCGGAGCCGGAAGAACCCGCATATTGAACGGTCTGGCCGGTTGGCCGTCGATCAGAAGTTTTACGAAGGCGTTGAAGTTGTCGATGCTGATGAGGTCATTCTGGCTGAAAACCGGCTCGACTTGTTTTACGAGTTTTTCCGCATCTTCCGAACCGACCCGGAACATGACCATGGATCCGACGTTTCCGAAAACGGCATCGCGTATTTTATCCTGGAGCTGGGCGATGAACTGATGCGCTATCACCAGATTCAGCCGGTATTTCCTGGCTTCGGAAAGAATCGTGGATATGGAATCCGTGGTGACGTTCTGAAATTCGTCGATATAAAGATTGAAATCCTTGCGTTCTTCCTGCGGAATATCGACTCGGGAAAGCGCAGACATGAGCATTTTCCCGACCAGAATCATTCCGAGAAGATCGGCGTTGATATTTCCGATGCGTCCCTTTGAGAGATTTACAAGAAGAATTTTCTGCGAATCCATTATTTCCCGGAAGCTGAAAGCCGATTTATGCTGGTTGATTATCGGACGGACGTAATCATTGGCGAGAAAGGTGTTGAATTTGGAAGTGATGTACGGGGCGATATTGGAAAGCGACGCTTCTCCGCTGACGGCGGCGACTTCGCGGACCCAGAAATCCCGGACGACCGGATTTTGGCAGCGTGCCAGTTTGGCGTTCCGGAATTCTTCATCGGTGAGCAATCGCGGAACATCCATGAGAGTTGCAGGTTCATTCGGGGCGTCTTCCATAAGAAGCTGTATGGTGTTCCTCATATACTGCTGGAAGACCGGTCCGAGGGCCTCCCCGCTTTCCGGGAAAAGCTTCCGGAAAATTTCCAGCATCTCATTCGAGATGAAGGTTTTCTGTTCCGGATGGGAAAAATCATATTCAAGCATGTTCAAGCCGAGCGGCATCATGATATCGCCGGGGTCGAAAACTATCACATCATTTATCCGGTTTTGCGGTATCAGTCCCAGGATGGAATCGATCAGGTCGCCGTGCGGGTCGATGACCGCCACGCCCTTACCCTTGAGGATATCGCTGACGGCAAGATTCACAATCAGATTGGTTTTACCGGTGCCGGTCTGGCCGATAATATAAAGATGGCGTCTGCGGTCTTCGTCGCTTATCATGACCGGCCTGCGCTCTCCGCGGAACCGGCTTTCGCCGAGCAAGGTTCCTTCTTTCGGCATGATTGTCGGCGGCTGGGATTCCTTTGATTTCAGCCATTTAAGGCGCGGAATTTCCGTGGCCGATGTCGGGAAATGGAAAAGACTTGTCATCTCATCAGTTCCGAGAAGCATATTCTGGGAACTTTCGAACATCCGGAAAATATACTGGAAAATGAATTCCTTCTGGTTTCTCGGCCTTACCGCTTTCAGGGTGTTCCGGCGAGGGGCGGTGAACTGGTCGAAAGATCCTGTGAAAATCTGGATGAGCTCATCGGCGCGCATCTGGTTCGGAGCGGAAATCAGGACTCGGTAATTGACCGAGAAAAGCTGCTTGCTGATTTTCTTTTCCAGGGCCTTGATGGTTTCTTCTTCCAGAACCGGTTTCGGTTCGTTTTCTTTCTTTTTTTCAGGAAAGAGGGCTTTTTTGACGTCTTTCAGGGTTATGAAATTATTCTGATTCAGCGCTTCGTCGAATTTTTTTCCGCGTTTCAGCTGATAGATTGCGCTTGAAATCGCTTTAAGGATGGATTTCGGAGCCGGCTTTATGATGGCCTGGATGGCGACGCCTTCGCCCATCGCCTGGATTTTCGAAAAGTCGTTGAGAATCGGAAGAAACGTATCAAGCTGGGCTTCTTCAAATGTCCTGATCGGGAGCACCGCCGCCTCTTTCTGTTTCAGATAGACCCCTTGACTGACTCCTTCGCGGTTGAAAATGTTGTATTCCTCGACTTCTTCGACTGTGGCATCGCTCCAGAGGCCGGTAATCTGCTGCGAGACGAACTGGATCGAATCCCTCGGAACGCCTACATAGAAATGGATTTCTTCGCCTATGTTATGGACGGCGGTTTCCAATGAGAACGGGATTCCAAGATTACTCAATCCGCTCAAAAGCTGGCCACTAAGCATTATTTCTTTCAATGGATCGTCCTTTCCCGGCTCTGATTTTTTTTGGGAAAGCTTAACAAGAAGCGGCTTCAGTTTCAGCGTCTGCCGGATATATTTTTTCCTCGCTGTCACCGATGCCCAATAGACGAATGCTCCGACGACGGACAGTCCGAGTAATACGTAGCTGATTTGGAGGATGTTCATCCCGCACCTTTTAAGAATTGCGAAGCTCTCGCAACTCCTTTTTATTAATTAGGCGACTATTCATATAAGATTTTTTCATATTTAAATTGTTGAATATCTCCGCTTCGGTCTAGGGCTACATATTCTTAAAAGGTGCGGGATCCATGATTAAAGCAGATTCCTGGACTTCAGCTCTTCATAAAGTTTCGTCGTCAGCGTATCGTGCAGAGCGTCGATTATGAATGGGCCGTATTTTTTGGCTTCAGCTATGGAGGCGTCAATTCCCTTATGAAAAGCGACATCGACAAGCTCCTCTATTTTCAGGCGGACTTCAGGAGATTCTTCCTGAAGATATTGCGGAAGCATCGTAGACGGTTCGGATTGGGCTTCGGCTGCGGGCCGGCTGCTTTGCGCCTGGATCTGCGATCCGATCACCGACCTGACTATTTCGCGGCGCGATATTTCCATGGAAGGGGCTTTTTCGGCGCGCAATTTCACCTCGTTTGAGAGGCGGATCATGTCCTGTTCGAGGGCTGAATCAAAATTTGAAAGCATGATGACCTCTAAATAAATGTTTTTACTAAATTAAAATCCTGATTTTGACTAAGATCAAGGCTTGTTGACGAAAATGTATTCAGATACTTTAAGGAAACAGAACGCAGAGCTTTGGCTAAATCAGGATTCCCTACTGGTAAGAAAATTTTATTTAATTTCTTCGTTGCTTCTCCTCGCGGTGGTAAAACCACGGGCTCGTCGTCGCGTCTTGAAATTAAGATAAAATTTATCTTATTAATTAGGAAAAACATTTGTTTAGAGGTCATTGAATGTTAGAATGAATATATGCCAGGCAGTGAGTCTTCGGTTCTGCTTATCAGATAATCGAAGCGTTCAATCCCTGACAAGTTCAGAAGTATATTGTTATGAAATGGATTATTCAATTGATAAGAGCTTCGCAGAGATTATCTCGCCGAAGATCTACTGCCCGGTATGAATAAAAAGCAGGCGCTTTTTTCTTTGCTTACTGTCTTAATTATAGCTTCATTTTTACGGCTCTACAATTTGATGCCTGCGGATAACTCCGGCCGGTTCTCCCCTCCCGGGCTCTATCCTGACGAAGCCATGAACGGGAACAATGCGGTTGAAGCCATACATACCGGAGATTGGAAGGTTTTTTACCCGGAAAATTTCGGGCGGGAAGGATTGTTCATAAACATACAAAGCGTTTCGATTATGGCCCTTGGAAATACGCCATGGGCTCTCCGTTTGCCTAGCGCCTTGTTCGGAATTTTGACGGTTTTAGGGCTTTATTTTCTCTCAAAAGAACTGCTTAAGAGCGAACAGGCGGCGATTTTTTCATCCTTTCTCCTGGCCACCAGCTTCTGGCACATAATGTTCTCGCGCATCGGATTCCGAGCCATCATTGCGCCGTTTTTCCTAGTTTGGGCGGTTTATCTCCTGATTCTGTCATTTCGGAAGATCCGCGAAGAGAGTTGGTCGCTTTTGAAATGTGATTTCTTGTCAGCCCTGGCAGGGGCGGTTTTCGGTCTGGGAATGTATAGTTATATCGC
This sequence comes from uncultured Candidatus Saccharibacteria bacterium, assembly GCA_964355085.1. Lineage (GTDB taxonomy): Bacteria > Patescibacteriota > Minisyncoccia > UBA6257 > 02-FULL-45-10c > REEB48. The sequence goes on along the minus strand of CAYHBW010000013.1, from coordinate 1,221 downwards.
CTATCGTGCGACGCCTTTGATTATTTTGTCCGCCGGCTATCTGTTTTGGAAGAATTTCCCATACGAGTTGCGTCCGAAACTTGTCCGTTCGATGGTTGTATTTTTCGTTGCCGCCCTGATCATCTGCCTTCCGCTTTTGGATCATTTTTGGAATAATCCGGCTGATTTTTTCGGGAGGACATCCGGTATTTCCGTATTCAATTCTGCGGTCCCGCTTTCCGATCTGGGATTTAACATCATCAAAACTCTCGGCATGTTCAATGTCGCCGGAGATTTCAATTGGAGACATAATTTCGCCGGCCGGCCGGAACTTTTTCTCCCGGTCGGATTATTTTTCCTGTACGGGGCATGGTTGAGCGTGCGGAAAATACGGGACAGCGGATTTTCAGCGGTTTCGGAAATCATCCTGTGCGTATGGTTTTCGGTGGCCCTGTTGCCGGTAGTCATTTCAAATGAAGGATTGCCGCACGCTTTGCGCTCGCTTCTGATGATCCCTCCGGTATTCATTTTTGCCGCCATAGGCGGCATGAAAACATACGGAATCCTGAAATCAAAGTTAAGCCGCGATCTCATGGCGGTCATAAGCTTCGCGTTCATCGGATTGCTCCTGTTCGAATCTTATGCGGTTTATTTCGTCGCTTGGACCAATCATCCGGCTGTCAAGGATTCTTTCGCTTACCGTGATTTTGAATTGTCGGAACAGATGAATTTTTTGTCCCGCGGAATCCCGAAGTATGCCGTTGTCCGGGGCGCCGATCGGACAATCGCGCGGGATTATCCTATTTCGCTTCAATCAGTCCTGTTTCTGACGGATACTTTCAGTTCGGAGAAAAGAATTGAGAAGAATATATTCTATGTCACGCCGGAGCAGGCGGAAAGCATCGAGATCCCGGCCGGCGGAGTTCTTTTGCGCCTTTGATTGCCGCAGCTTCATTCAAATAACCTGTTTCTAAAAAAAGAACCCCGCACTTTCACGTGCGGGGTTACGGCCGGATCCGAGGAGGTCCTTTCCGGAAATAATACCTAAGGATCAGGTATGTTATTCCGATGACCGCGGCGGACAGGACGGCAATGGTCGGAACGATGAATATGGCGGCGGCGATAATCAATGAAAGCATGATCATGGCCGCAACCGCTTCCATCGGTCTGTATGCGCACTTCGGTACCGGGAAGCCGAATGCGAAGATGCATGTCGGCGGAAGTCCTATCGGCCTTTCCATG
>CAYHBW010000012.1:0-22668 GCA_964355085.1 uncultured Candidatus Saccharibacteria bacterium | reverse complement strand
ATTATTTCTATTATCTAATTTCCAGCCATGGAAATTATCCCGCAGTTCATGCGGTATCAAGAAAATACAAAAACATGACATTCGCAGTAGTAGAGACCGGTGGAAAACAATATAAGGTCTCGGTGGGGGACAAATTAAAAGTTGAGAAATTGGAAGCCGCAGAAGGCGCGACTTTGTCTTTGGATAAGGTTCTGCTCACTGCGGACGGAGAGAATGTGGTTGTCGGAACTCCGTATGTTTCCGGAGCCAAAGTCCAGGTCAAAGTTTTAAGCCAGGACAAAGAAGATACGAAAATCGTTTTCAAATACCACTCCAAGACCCGCTATCGCAAAAAGAAAGGCCATCGCCAGCCGTTCACGGAGTTGGAGATATTATCAGTTAAATAAAACTTCCGCCAATCGCGGAAGTTTTTTATTTTCTCCTATCCAGCGCTTCTCCCAAGGTTTCTTCATCTGCGATCCGCCAGCTGGCGGACAATTTCGCCGCTAGAAGCGTCGTTCTATCGCATTACCCAAGGTTTCTTCGTCGGCGAACTCAATTTCTCCTCCGGTCGGGATGCCTCTTGCGAGGCGGGTGATTTTGCCGGCAAACAACTCAAGTTCTTTTTTAAGCAGGGCGGCATTGAGATCGCCATATACAGTCGGATTAATCGCAAGTATTATTTCTTCTGCTTTATTATTGCATTCGGCTTTGATGAATGACTTAAGGCTTTCCAGGCGCATTTTCTGTTCCTGCTCAAGTTCTCCGGTTTTATGAAGTTCGCCGATAAGCAGATACCAGCCGTTGAATTTCTTTGTTTTTTCCAGCGAGAGAAGGTCAGTCTCTTTTTCGATTATCGCGATAAGGCCTTTTTCTCGCATCGGATTTGCGCAGATGTCGCAAAACTTTCCCGCTCCTAGATGAGTGCGGAAACAGCGGGCGCAGGTTGTAAGGTCGGCTAGTCCGGCCACCGCATCGGCGATTTCTCTTATCTTCGATTTACCCAGTCCTGCTATAAGAAAAGCCAGGCGAGTCGCCTGTCTGGGACCGATGGACGGCAGTTTGGAAAATACCGAGACGAAATTTCTGATCGGACTAGGAAGCATTGCTGTGGAAATTATCAATGGAAACGAAGCTTGCCCTCTCCGGATCGAATTTAAGTTTGACTATGCCGGTCGGGCCGTTTCTGTGTTTGGCTATGCTGATTTCCGCCGTGGTATCGTCTTCGGCCAGCGGATTCATGACGCTCTTGTCCTTGCGGTAGATGAACATGACCACGTCAGCGTCCTGTTCGATGGATCCGGATTCGGGTAGATCTGAAAGGCGGGGACGCTTGTTGTCGCGCTTGTCGAGTTCGCGGGAGAGCTGGGAAAGGGCGAGAATCGGAACATTGAGTTCGCGGGCCATAGATTTGAGTCCGCGGGAGAATTCCGTAACTTGCTGGACGATATTGTCGCTGTGCATCCTCGGTTGGATGAGCTGGAGATAGTCTACGACAAGAAGGGCGAGGCCGTGCTCGGATTGCAGTCTGCGCGCCATGGATTTCATCTGAAGGATGGTCGGGGAAGGAGTGTCGTCGATATAAAGGGGAGCGCGGGAAAGATTATCCAGCGCTTTCTGGATGAGTTCGAAATCTTCATCAGCTTTCAGTTTGCCGGTGCGGAGCTCCCAGAGCGGAATCTGCGCTTCGGAAGATATGAAGCGGTCGACGATCTGTTCCCGGGACATTTCAAGGGAGAAAATTCCGACCGGCAGATTTTCTTTGACGGCGACATGGCGCGCGATATCCAGCGCCAGGGAAGTTTTACCGAGAGACGGCCGGGCGCCTAGGATGACTAGATCGGATTTTTGGAATCCGGAAAGCAATTTGTCGATTTCAAAGAATCCGGTCGGAACTCCCCGCATCGCCCCCTTGCCGTCATGGAGTTTTTCTATCCTTTCATAGGCGTTCTTCAGCTCGTCCTTGAGCGGAGCGAATTTCTGCGTGAATGACCGCTGTGAAATAGAATGTATTTTCTGTTCTATGGTATCCAGTATCTCTTCGACATCCTGACTTGAAGAAAAAGCGTTTTCCGTTATTTCCGCCGAAGTCTTGATGAGTTCGCGCAGCGCTTTCTTTTCTTTCACGATTTTCGCGTAATGTTCGACGTGGGCGGAAGAAGGGACGGATTCAATGAGTTGGGTGAGGTATGTCTGCCCGCCGATTTCTTTAAGAATGCCTTCATTTTTGAGTTTTTCCGAGACAGTCAGGAGATCGATCGGTTCATTTTTCTCGTAGAGATTGAGGATTATGGAATAGATCTTTGAATTTGCGGGCTTATAAAAATCATCTTCAGTAAGAATATCCGCGGCGTTTATGACGGCGTTTTTATCCAGCATCAAAGCGCCGAGTATCGATTGTTCGGCGTCGAGATTTTGCGGAGGGAGCTTCAATGTCGTAGACATTTTTAGTTTATTAGTTAGTTTGTTAATTGGTTCTTCTAATTGACTAAGTAACTACTTAACCAATTAACTATTTTCGCAAGACCAACGGTCCTTGCGGCGTATCTTCTATAATATATCCTAACGCGTCCAGTTCCTTGCGTATAGCGTCGGACTGGATAAACTGTTTATTCTTTCTGTATAACTCGCGCTCTTTGGCCATTTTAGCTATTTTGGCGGGTATTTTAGGCGATTTTCCCAGGGAAATTCCGAATATTTCGAATTTTCCGGCGATTGCCTTCCGGATCGCCGATGTCTCCGATTTGTTCAGATCCCAGATCTGTTTTTCCAGGATATTCAGAAGATTGAATATCGAGGCGAGCGCGTCCGGATTGTTGAAGTCGTCCTCCATAGCCGCATCGAAACTTTTTTCCGAAGCGGAGATCAGATTTTTAATTTCAGCGGATACGGACCCAGATTTTTTTATCATTCCGATCCTGGCGATAAAATGTTTCACTCGCCTTAAAGACGACTTCGCCTGTTCGGCGAGATTTTCGGTATAGTCGATCGGGGAGCGGTAGTGGTGGGAGGCGATCATCATGCGCAGAGCTTCCGCGCCATGTTTCTCCAGGAAATCCCGGATGGTCGTGAAGTTGCCGAGACTCTTGGACATTTTTTCTCCGTTGATGAGAAGGAATCCGGTATGCATCCAGATTTTCACGAAAGGTCTTTTGCCGGAGGCGGATTCCTGTTGGGCGATTTCGGCTTCGTGATGCGGGAATTTCAGATCAACTGCTCCGCCGTGGATATCGTATTGAGAACCGAAGAAAGTTTCCGAAATCGCAGTGTCTTCAATGTGCCATCCCGGGCGGCCTTCTCCGAGAGTCGATTTCCAGCTCGGCTCTCCTTCGCGGGAAAATTTCCAAAGACAGAAGTCGCCGGTATTCCGTTTATTATTGCTGGAATCGATCCGGCTTACGCCGTCAGTCGCCTGGGAAACAGTCCGGCGGGAGAGTTTCCCGTATTCCGGAAATTTGGAAAGATCGAAATACCAGCCGTCCCACGGAATTTCATAGCAATATCCTTTTTTTATGAGAGTTTTGACCTGCTTTTCGATTTCCTTGATGTGATCGCTCGCGCGGGCGTATTTTGTGACGCTTTTCACGCCGAGAGTTTTCATGTCTTGGTAATATGCCTTTTCAAATTTGGCGGAAAGTTTTTTCCAGAAGATATTGCGCTCATCAGCCCGTTCGATTATCCTGTCGTCTATGTCGGTGATGTTCTGCAGATAGAAAAGCGGTATTTTACGGGATTTGAGATAGCGGGCGATATTGTCGAAGGCGACATAAGTCCTGGCATGGCCGATATGGGAATAGTCGTAGACCGTCGGGCCGCAGACGAAAAGATTCAGGACCTTCTTTTTCGGCAAAGGTTCTTTAGCTCCGGAAAGAGTATTGAAAATTGAAATCATGATAATGTTTGAATTTTACTATAAATTGATATGTCCTGCTAGGTGAGCGATTTTAACTTGAATCTCGATCAGATTAAATATAGAATCAAGTCAGTTCGCTGCAAAAGGAATCGTCATGAAGAAGACATGCGCCGGGGATGGAATCATCTGGTTGGAGCCGGGAAATCCGGAAACTTTGACAATTTGCGACGGATGCAGAATCTGCCGGAAAGTCATGCGTCGTAAAATCAAAAATTCTAAACCGCTTTCAAAAGGAGAAAAGAAAGTTTTGCGAGCCGCTGGTTTCCCGATGAAAGATTTGGATATTGATCTTGAGAAATTGATGATTTGCCAACAACAGGCTAATTCAAATTATATGAATTTCCTCAAAAGCTGCCTGACCGTCGCCAAGGTTGCGGAGATACTTTCTCAATCCGAGGATAAGGTATCGAAGATGCTCGTAAGCAATCCTCCCAAGTTATTGGGCTTGCGATTTCAATCTCATTGGCTGCTTCCCGAAAATCAGTTTCATTGTGGCCGATTGATTCCTAATTTTGAAAAAGTTTTAGGGGTTTTAGCTAATCCGTCGGAGATGGCAATTACTGTCGCTAGTTGGCTTGGAAAACCCGATGTGGAATTTCAAGTTGGAGAAAAGATATTATCTCCTCGCGAATGGCTGATTTTGGGCCGTTCGCTGAAGCCAGTACTGATAATGGCAGAAACCCTAGGTATCGGTCTTTGACCCCGCAATGCGGGGTTTTATTATTTCGTCGTTTGTTATCTATCAGATGTTAATTCGCAAAAGCGAATTAAATCCACCCTTTCTTTCTGAAGAAGAAAAATGCGCCGACGGTCAGGGTTATAGTCAAAAGAAACACCGTTCCGAAAACCACCGGACTGCTGTCGATGGCGTTATCGATTGCCTTGACGTTGAAAAGGGAAGTGATCAGAACAACCGGGAAAGTCAGGAAGGCGAGGACCGTGAACCTCTGCATGACCCGGTTCGTCTTGGCGTTCAGAAGCTGGGAATTGGTCTGCTCCAGGGCGTCAACGGTTTCCTTGAAATTATCCAGCAGCTGCATGATTTTCAGGTGGTCTCCGGAAAGATCGGACAGATAGATTTTCATCTGCTCGCCCCAGAATTTGCCGCCGACCTCGCGCAGGGAATCGAGGATGATGGATTGCGGCTTGCTGATGATGCTGTAATCCAGGATGTCGCGCTTGAGATAGGAGATGTCTTCGAGGAGCTTCCGTTCCTCGTCGCTGAAAAGATCTTTAGTCAGCTGGGAAACTTCTTCTTCGATATGTCTAAGCTGCCGCTGTGAGAAAAAGAGGATTTCTTCGAGCATGTAATAAAGCATGCGCCCCGTGTCTTCGCCTAGAGCCCGTTCTTTGAAAACCGGATCATTGCTCAACCTCCGCCAGAAATTATTCAGCGGCTCAAGGTCTTCGTAGTGGACGGTGATTATCTTGTCTTTGGTTATGAGAAAATCCACTTCGCCTTTCCTGGAGCTTTTCATGGTCTTGTCGTAAATCGGGAGATGGTAGGTCATGAAAAGGTATTTTTCATACGGCTCCACGCGGGATCTGGCGGAAGTATGCAAAAGCTCATCCAGAATGATCGGGTGGAATTTGTGCTGTTTGCGTATGAATTCAATGTCCTTTTTGGTTGGATTCTGGACGTCTATCCAGGTGAATTTTCCCTTTACGATTCGCATTAATTTAATTATAACACAACTGTCGGCGTTCGAATTTCTACTCTACAATTTGACGGTCGTCATATTGTAGAGTAGATTTAAAAATCATGAGAGGAAACTATAAAAACAGCAAAACCAAGAAGATTTTAGGATTAATAAGGCATAAGGCTTTAACTGCCGCAGAAATTTTCGAGACATTTCGGTTATCATCTCCGGATACATTCAGGGTTACTAAGAGGCTTTTGGGTCATATGGATGTGCCTAAATTTGATTATGCGGATTGGAAAAGGCAGGAAGAGAAGAAATTTTATACATTGCTTTCCAAGATGAAGCGCGACGGTTTTATAAAAAAAGAAAATTTCAATTCTAAAAATTTTTGGGAACTTACCAGAAAAGGATTGAATCATCTTGAGAGGGTTTCAGGATTTTCTGAGATTATTCTGCCTCAGAAAAAATATAAAAAAGAAAAATCAAGCGATCTGACCTTGATTGCTTTTGATATACCGGAAAAATACCGGCATAAAAGAGTTTGGCTGCGGAAATATCTGATTGATTTAGGATTTCAAATGCTTCAGAAAAGTGTTTGGATTGGGAAGTACGAGGTTCCGGAAGACTTTCTTTACGATCTTAAAGAGCTTAATTTATTGGATAATATGCATATTTTGAAAGTCAATAAAACCGGCTCGTTGCTTAACTTTGATTTGTAGCTTTTTACAACCCCTATATTTTTGGAATATAGAGTTTTACTCTACAATATGACGGTCGTCATATTGTAGAATTGGGGTTGTCGGGAAAGCGGGCGAGTGACTGTTCCTATGGATTGGCGGTTATATTTGGCACTCTTGACATGAGAGTGCTAATTTTTTTATAATAGAAATTACAATGTTATCCGTAAGATCACAATCAATTCTGGAGGCGGCGGTAAAGGAACATATCAAAACCGGCGAACCGGTCAGTTCCAAGGAAATCGCTAAGAAGTATGATTTCGGGGTCAAAGACGCGACCATCCGGAACGAACTCAACCAGCTTACCAAAGACGGCTTTTTGATGCAGGCGCACACTTCCGGCGGCCGGATTCCGACTGACAAGGGATACCAGTTTTTCGTGGAGAAGACCAATGACAATGTGAATGATTCCCGCAAGCTTCTGCGCGATCGGGCTTCCAATTTGAGTAGAAAGCTTCACAAAGGTAATATCAAGGATTTCGTGGAGGCGTTTTCCAAAGAAACAAAACTTCTCGGCGTCGGCCAAATGGAAAGGGGGATGGAGGTCTATAAGAGCGGACTGAACGACCTTTTTGAAAATCTGGATGTTGAAACAAAGGAAGAAATGCGGGAAGTGATAAATGATTTTGAAATGCTCGATCGGCGCTTGGCGGAAATCGGAAATGAGCTTTGCCGGGAATTGGCGACTCCCCAGGTTTTCATCGGAAAAAAGAGCCCGATAACCCAGAGCGAGAATCTTTCCGTGATAGTGGACAGTTTTGACGTGAACGGCAACCGGGTTCTGGTCGCCATCGTCGGCCCGAAACGCATGGAATACGAGAGATATCTGAAGTTGCTTAATTCATTTCATGAGGACGGTGATTAGTAGCTAGTAGTTAGTATCTAGTAACTAAAAAATATGGAAAACAATAAGGAAGAAGAAAAAATGAATAAACCGGAGCCGACGCAGGCTCCCGAGCATTCAGAGATAGAAAAGCTGAAACAGGAACGCGATGAATATCTGAACGGCTGGAAGCGCGCGAAAGCGGATCTGATGAATTATCAGCGCGACGAATCCAAGCGATTGCAGGACGCGGCGCGGTTCGGATCAGAGATGGTGATGCGGGATCTGATACTTGTTCTGGACAGCTTCGCTCTGGCGGAATCCGCCGGCAAAGAGGATGACGGGACCAAGGCCATCAGGAATCAATTGACAGATGCTCTTAAGCGCCAAGGGCTGGAAAAGATGGAGGTAAGTCCCGGAGATAAGTTTGATCCGAATCTGCATGAATCACTTGGAGAAATGCCGGTTGAGGGAGCTGAATCCGGAACAATCGCAGTGGAGATAGAGGCCGGTTATCTGCTCTATGGGAAAGTCGTCCGGCCGGCAAGAGTTAAGCTTGTGAAATGACATCGCTAAGATGTCATCCCGGCCTACGAGCCGGGATCCAGGTCTGGATTCCGGATCAAGTCCGGAATGACATATAACAAATAATAAATTTAAGAAACAAAAAACTATGAGTAAAATACTTGGAATCGATTTAGGTACTACGAATTCAGCGATGGCGATCATGGAATCCAGCGGACCGCGCGTGCTTGAGAACGCCGAAGGAAACCGTACAACTCCGTCCATCGTCGCTTTCAGCAAATCCAAAGAGCGCGTGACCGGCTTGCTCGCCAAAAGACAGGCAGTCACTAATCCGCAGAACACTATCGCTTCAGTAAAGCGCTTGATTGGACGCAAGTTTAACGACGAGATGGTGCAGAGCGACAAGAAAGTTCTTCCGTTTGAAATGCGCGGAGCTTCTAACGGAGGCGTGGAAGTAAAAATGGGCGATGACTGGTACAAGCCGGAAGAAATTTCCGCAATGGTTTTGTCCAAGCTGAAAGCAGACGCAGAAAAAATCCTCGGAGAAAAAATAGAAGAAGCGGTCATCACTGTGCCGGCTTATTTTGACGACAGCCAGAGACAGGCGACCAAGAATGCCGGAGAAATAGCTGGCCTGAAAGTCAGTCGCATCATCAACGAGCCGACCGCAGCCGCGCTTGCGTATGGAATGAACAAAAAGAAAGACGAGCAGATCGTGGTCTATGACTTTGGAGGAGGAACTTTCGATGTTTCCGTCCTGGAAGTCGCGGACGATACTGTCGAAGTCAAAGCCACCGGAGGAGACACGCATCTCGGCGGAGACGATTTTGATAAGAAGATAATCGATTTCCTCGTTGATCAGTATAAGAAAGAATCTGGAATTGATATTTCCAAGGATCCGCTGGCAGTTCAGCGTTTGAAAGAAGCCGCGGAAAAAGCCAAGCATGAACTTTCCTCCGCATTTGAAACTGAAATCAATATTCCGTACATCAGTTCTGATGCGTCCGGACCGAAGCACTTCTTATTGAAATTCACCCGCGCGAAACTGGAAGAGCTTGTCCAGCCGTATATTGACCTCTCCATTGAACTCACTTTGAAGACCGTCAAAGACGCGAAATTTGAAGTGAAAGATATCGACGAAGTTATTCTTGTCGGCGGACAGACCCGTATGCCGGCGATAATCGAGGCGGTGAAAAAAGCATTCGGCAAAGAACCGCACAAAGGCGTGAACCCTGACGAAGTCGTGGCCGTCGGCGCCGCAATCCAGGCCGGAATCATGCAAGGCGATGTCAAAGACATTCTGCTTTTGGATGTTACGCCGCTTTCTCTCGGCCTTGAAACTCTCGGAGGAATTTTCACCCGCTTGATTGAGAAAAATACCACAATTCCGACCGCGAAGACGCAGGTGTTTTCCACCGCGGCGGATAATCAGACCTCCGTGGAAATTCATGTGCTGCAGGGAGAGCGTGAAATGGCGGCGGACAATAAAGTCCTTGCCCGGTTCATGCTGGATGGAATTCCACCGTCTCCGCGCGGAGTTCCGCAGGTGGAAGTTACCTTTGACATTGATGCCAACGGTATTTTGAATGTGTCCGCAAAAGACAAAGCTTCCGGCAAAGTTCAGTCCGTTAAAATCGAAGCCAGCACCGGACTTTCCAAAGAAGAAGTCGAACGGCTTAAAAACGAAGCAGCCGCGCATCGCGATGAAGATCAGAAAAAACGCGAGCTTGTGGAACTTAAAAATACTGCAGAAAGTACTTCGTATGCGGCAGAGAAAGCGCTGAAAGATTTACCCGCCGATAAAGTGGCGGGTGCAGGCGAAATTATTAAATCTATCCAAGGAAAAATTGACGCGCTCAAAGCAGTCAAAGATAGTAATGATACGGAAGCTATCAAAAAAGCTTTGTCCGAACTTTCCGCAGAACTTCAGAAAATCGGAGCGCATATGAATTCGCAGGCCAATCAACCGTCGGGAACGGAAGAACCAAAGAACGGAGGACAGGACCCTTCGACAAGCTCAGGGCAGGACAAAGAAAGCGCAACCGAAGCCAAAGCCGAAGATGTAAAAAAGGAAGGGGAGAATAAATAAAAATGAACGAAGAAATTCCGAAAAAAGAAAATACGCCGGAGTTAACTTTCAGCGCAACGGAGAAATTTGAGCACGATATCCGGAACAGGTTGACTGCTGTTTTGATGGCTCATGCGGTTTTCGAGGCGTATAAGGAAGTTCCGACAGCCGGAGATCCGGTAAAAGCCGAGGAAGATATCAAAAAAATGTGGGGCTTGCTGTTCCAGACCGTTGAAGATTTTCTAAGCGGAAAATTCGGGAAAATGGACGAACCCCTCCGCTCCAGTATCGGGAAGCTTATGGAATTTAAGGACAGGAATCCGCTGGAAAAGGATTCCGTGACTGCGGTATCGGATCTTTTAGGCAAAACTTTCAGTCCAATGATGGGGGAAATTAAAGAGGGGGAGGGGAAATAATTCATGCTTAATCCAGCAGAGGAAATAGTTAATATTTGGCTCCAAGATCATTTTAAGTATTTCATAACGAGCAACCTTGTGGTTCCGAAAAAGACTCGATTAAATAAAAAAGGAAGATTTCTTGGTGGTGGTCGTGGTAAGGAAGTTGATTTTCTAGCAACCAATGGAAAGGGAAAATATTTTTGGATAGAAGTATCAGTTTCGCCTAACCCAAGATTACCTGGTGGTGCGGATAAATCTAGGGATATTTTTGTTGACACTGTAACTAAAAAGTTTGCGCAAGAAAAAGAAAAATGGATTAAAAATAATTTTAGAATAAAAAGAATTGAGAAGTGGTTTGTATATTCCCACAAATTATTTAGTTTTTTTCGTAATGCGCCTCAAGAGGAGGGCCTATATATTAAGAGATTAGGGGAGAAGAAAATTAAAGCCATTAGTTTTGCGGAGGTATTAGATAATGTTTATAACGAAACTAATTTTTTTGGTTACGATTCTCCGCGTCAGTACATTTTCTTGTTTAAAAAAATGGGATATGGTCGTAAAGATTAGTTATAGTAGATATGAAAAAACAAAGAGAAATAATTACAGAGGATTTTGTCCAAAAAAGCTTGATAAAATATCTTGCCGTAAATGGTTGGGGCCGGTCATTAAAAAGTCTTGAATTATGGGAGCATGGCGTAGATATTAAAGTCTGTAATAATCGATTTTCAAGATATTGGCTTATTGAAGCAAAGGGAGACCCATCAATTAAAGTGAAAAGTCCAACTGGAAGTCAAAGTAGTAGCTTTAATTCTGCCGTAGGACAAATTATTACAAGGATGCACAGGAGCGGAAAACGTGGTTATAAGTATGGCTATAAATATGCTATTGCTTTTCCTATTTCTTTCAAAAAAATGGTATTAAGAAAAATTCCTTTTGATGTGATGGATAAGCTGAACTTGTACTTATTTTTTGTTGATGGTGCTGGTAATATTGAAGAAATTAATTGGAAAAAAGTTAGAGATATGAAATTTAGTAACAAATGATTATGAGCAAATTGCAAAGTATGAAATATAAGTTGCGCATTGAATCTATATCATCTATGCCTGACTTAGGCAGCAAGGCAAGAGTTTCTTATATTAAGCAATTAGGTAATTATGTATCGGGTCGTTGGGGATTGGCCAATAAAAAGAAGCCAAAAATCTATATCCTCAAATATAATAAGGAAATAATTTATGTTGGGATAACAAAGTCGGCGTTGAGTGGTCGTTTTAGAATGGGCCTAAGGGCTTTCGGCAAGAATGGCTACTATGGTTATAAGTGGAAAGAGTTGGCAAAAAAAGGTGAATCTGAAGATTTAGATTTATTTGTTTATTTATTTGAAAATGAAGAAAGGACTGAGGCTATTGAGGCAGAAGTAGTATATTTGATAAGAAGTAAATCTAATCAGTGGCCAAAATATCAAACAGAGATCCATTTCCATCAATCAGATGGAGGAGAAAGAGCTGTAGCCGAAAAGATTTATAATGAAATAAATTTATGAAAAATTATAGACAAAAAATTGCCGAACAATCAGAGGATGATTTTAAGAAATTTTGCCTAAGCAATCAAATTTCTTGTATTAAAATCGATGATAATAATGATCAAAGAGAGATGTATCTAACTGAGCCTGGTCGGAAATCCCCAGATTTTTTATGTATTAAAAACGAATTGTCATTATTTGTTGAGATAAAAACGCGCACTACTTTTGCTAGTGATACTAAAATGAGGGAAATAACGAAAGAGGCAAGAGCTAAGAAGGCTACTGGTCAGTCAGGCATAGCATCTTTTTCATTTGACCCGATAGCAGATGCCAAGAATACTTTTATATATTATGCAAAAAATGCAAGTATGAAATTTAAAAATATTAAAAAAGAATTTAATTTCCCAAGAGTCTTAATATTGTGTGGTTATATAAATAGCACAGATGTTAATGTGATATATTTTTCCCGAAAAGATAATTATAAATTGATGGATAATAAGCTTATATATAATGGGTTAGTAAAAGATGGCCCCGGAGTTTTAGATTCAACTGGTAGCAATATAAGTGCAATTGTTTATTGGAATAAAGATTTAAAAAGATATGAAGGCAGCGAAAATCCTAATGGAATTATTCCTTTGCCAAATTCTACATTTGAAAAATTCTTTAGTTGAAATATAAATTTTTTAAGATAGATTTAAATGCTACAATAAATATATGAATCTCAAAGTTCGTAATAAATTTACTGGGGTAAGATGGGCTATCATTTTTTTGGTTATTTGCCTTGGCGCTGGATTTGCTGGGCTGGAAAGCGGTGAAATTTATAAGGCTGAATTAAATTTTTTTGAGGCCAGTATCGTGGCGTTCGGTACGAGTTTATATTTTATTAGAAAGAAGAGATTATTGGATTGGCAATTTTATGGTTCAAAGTTAATAGAGGCAATCCTAGTTGCGACCCTTGTATTTCTTTTCGGTTTATTTATTAATACTAATTTGCCGGATTACTACTTGGGCTATGTAGGAATATTCAGCATTACTTTTATTTGGATATTTTTAGCATATATATACTTATTTTTCTCTAAAAATAAAGTTGATTAATGAGCAATAGAAATTTAGCATTTTTTGGCGCTGCAACTTACGCATTGTATATTATTACCTCGTCCCTTTTAAAGGGATATCCAGCGGCTATTTTAGGCTTATTTTTTTGGATCTTGATTTCTAGTTTTATTATATTGGCTATAAGGCGCTTGATTGATAAGGAGAGGATTGTATCAGTGGCGCTAGGAACCTCTTTTATTTTCGGGATTTTTTTAGGGGCATTTAAATCTTTTCCTATAGTTAGTCAATATTTTTTTGAATATAATCAATATTGTAATTTATATTGATGGTGCTATTTACTTAATTGCTTTCTTTTTAGCAATCATTGAGCTGTATGAGCTAGATAATTAAATTATGTCTGATCGACTAGTAAAAAAAATTTTCATTAAGGGCGTTCCATATTCTAGATATAAGGTTCGTGGCGATATAAATGCCGCAGAAAAGTGGAGCGAAGATGTTATTCAGCAAACAAAAGGGGTTCCAAAGATTTTTGGACCATGTGAAATGAGGGCATTATTTGTTCTTCCTGAAAGTAGCTATCCATCAAATTACAAATACGGCCCCGACTTAGACAATATACTAAAGCGTTTTCAGGACTCGCTAAATAAAACAATTTTTTCTCAAGCCCCCGGTAAGGATAGTTGTGTCGTTAGGCTATATTGTGAAAAAAAGAAAGCTAAGAAATTTGAAGAGGCAGGTGTTTTCCTTGAGATACGCAGTGTATAATTCTTAAAATTAATCCACTATTTAGTTCGTAAAATTCTTTCTTAGCACTCTTGACCGCGGAGTGCTAAATTATTTATAATGTTATAATAAAACCATGGACGAAAATTTACTCAAAAGGCAGTCAGATGCGGCGAATGTGGATCTTTCCAAGACCCGACTCATTATAATGGGCGCTTTGAATCTGCTGGCCGCCGCTTGGCTTGGCTTTGCGCTTGAATCAGTCGTTGCCAACGGTGGATTGGATGGCGGGAATGTCCTGTCGGTCATTCTCGGGAACGTCGCCTTCGCTTCTTTGTTCCTGCTTCAGTTGATATTTGTGAAATCCATGAAAATTCAGACCATGCTTGTGATGGCCGAAACAGCGGCGTTGTCTCTTTTCTTTTTACAGCATTGGTCCTGGTGGATAGCGCTGTCTGTCGCGCTCCTTTTCGCTTTTCTCCTGAATGCGGTCAGGAAGGGAAGGCAGGAGCTTGATAATCAGATGAAATTCAAATTTTTCCGGGTGGAAAAATCTTTGCTTCCTTCAGTCATTACAGCCCTGTCGCTTTTCGTCAGCATCCTTTATGTGGACGTGAACGGCGTCGGAACCGCTTTTGCTTCCAAGGAGACCGTCCGGACTCTCTTGAAACCGTCCGAGCCGATCGTGAGGATGTTCGTATCGGAGAATTTTTCCGTTGATATGACCGTATCAAAATTTGCCGAATCGATCGCAACCCAGCAGCTTGGAGACGTATTCGCTTCTTTGCCTGCATCCGCGAAAACTGCGGCGGTTACGGAAATGACCAATCAGCTCCGCCAGCAGGCCGCTACCTATGGAATAATTTTTAAGAATTCCGATACTGTCAGCGACGTATTCCATTCTTATTTCTTCCGCCAGTTCAATGCAATTCCGAATCAGTATAAGAGATTCATTCCATTCATAATTTTTGTGCTTACTTTCTTCGCAGTAAAGAGCTTGGGAAGTTTGTTACGCTGGATAATCGCTTTCCCGGCTTACATTCTTTTCGAACTTCTGGTTGCGACAGGTTTTGCGAGAATTGGGCTTGAGTCCAGGAGCCGTGAAATTATCCTTGTAGGATAATTTCAAATTTTAAAGGTTAAATTATAAATTTTAAAAATGGCGAAGGATTATTACAAGACTCTTGGAGTCGAAAAAGGTTCGTCCGAAGACGAAATCAAAAAAGCGTTCCGGAAGCTGGCGCATAAATATCACCCTGACAAAGAAGGCGGCGATGCTTTGAAGTTCAAAGAAATCAATGAGGCCTATCAGGTTCTTTCCGACTCGCAAAAACGCGCGCAGTATGATCAGTTCGGGCAGACTTTTGACGGATCGCAGGGCTTTGGCGGTGGACAAGGATTCGGCGGTTTCGGGAATATGGGCGGTTTCGACTTTTCCGAGGCAGAAGGAATGGGCGATGTCGGAGATATTTTCGAGGCGTTTTTCGGAGGAATGGGCAGCGGCAGGAAACGCAAAACTTATAATCGCGGAGCGGACATAGAACTCATAAAAGAAATCACGCTTGAAGAAGCTTTCCGCGGGGAGGCGCTTCGTCTGAATTACGAAACAATGTCTTCGTGCGTTACTTGCAAAGGACAGGGAAGTGATAAAAGCGCCGGATCGAAGAAATGCGGAACTTGCGACGGCAAAGGTGAGATACGCGAGGTTCGCAAGAGTTTCTTCGGGCAGTTTTCACAGGTCAGAACTTGCTCGACTTGCAACGGACAGGGCGAGATTCCGAATAAGATCTGCAAAAATTGCAGCGGTAGAGGGCGAATATCGGCTCGTCAGGAAATCCAGGTGAATATCGCTCCGGGAATCGCCGACGGGCAGCTTATCAAGGTTGTCGGCAGAGGACAGGCGGGTGAGCGCGGAGCGGGCACGGGCGATCTCTATGTCCGTGTTCAGGTGAAGCCACATCATACTTTTCAGCGCGTTGGCAATGAATTGGTCATCCGCAAAGATCTGGACATTCTGAAAGTCCTGGCCGGAGAGAAAGTGGAAGTTCCTACAATCCAGGGAGGGAAATTGCATTTGGAAATTCCGGTCGGATTCAATCTTCGTGAAAGACTTCGTATCCCAAGCGAAGGCATGCCGAAGTTCAATTCTTACGGTCGTGGAGATATGTATGTGGAATTCAATGTGAAAGTCCCGAAGGTTGATGCAAAAATAAAAAAGGCGCTGGGGGAATAAAAACACCGCCATATAGGCGGTGTTTTTATTCCCAGCTCGGTATATTGCAACAGCCAGCAGGCAGGTATATCATTAAATTAATGAAAAATTCATTTGAATCAGAGCCCAAAAAGGGCATAGCAGGTAAGTTCAGGGAAGTGGCGATGGCAGCTTTATTCGCTGTCGGCGTAGGTTCGGGAGCGGAAAAAGCTCCGAATAATCCTGCGGAAAAAGGTTCAAAACCGGCTGCAGAATTTAAGATTGAGAATCCGAAAATGCAATACGAAGCGATTAAAAATGAAGTAGTGAAGAGCGGTCCGGATACATTCAAGATCGACGGGAATATCAGCATGGAGGATGTTATCGAGGATATGACCGGAGAAAAGGCATCGGTTGAGGGGGATGATTCCGAAAAGTTCAAAGTCCATAAGAGCGGACCGGATACCCTGAAATCAGACGAATATAAGCGTTAGAGAATAAAAAACAGCCATGCGGCTGTTTTTTTAATTTCTTTATTCTCTAATTCGCGCGAATAAGGGATATTCTCATTATCGATCCGGAGATTCCCGATGGTTGAGTTTTTTATGGAACAGATAAAAAGCGCCTGAAAGGATGGCGATGATCGTGAAAGTCATTCCGGCGAGGGCGAGAGGATTTTTGTCGAGAACGGCGCCTCCGGCATAAACAGTCAGTAGCGCGAACGGGAGTTCCGCCAGACCGGTGGCAAGGAGATATTTCCAGAAGTTATAGCGGATGGTTCCGAGGACGTATCCGGGGATTTCCGCCGGCATGGCCAGGCGGAAAAGAAGGACGATTGTGAATTCCGTTCCGGGATTCAATCTGTGGCGGTAGGCGGCGATGGCCTCATCCAGCGTCATGTAGTTTTTTAGAATATGATAGCCGATTCTGTCGCCGAGCAGATAAGTGATCGATCCGCCGATCATCCAGCCGATGAAAAGCAGGACGGTTGTCATATTCTTTCCCCAGATTGCCACCGCGAAAGGTATCAACGGGGCGCTGCTGAAAGGGGAAAGCATCGCGGATATCGCTCCGAGGATCACGAAAAATATTTCGGTAAGCAGGGAGTGTCCAGCTTCGTATTTTTGGATGTTTCCGGTGAGATCCAGGAAGATATTTTGGAGAGATGACGAGGACCAGTAAAGTAGCACTATCCCGGCTAGGACAATCCCGGATATGGCGTGCTGTTTAAGGAATTGGTATTTAGGCCGCATATTATTGATTAAGATCGGCGTCAGGTGAAAAAATAAAAGCGGATAAACTTCTCATGGTCAACCCCGACGTAAAGTCCGGGGCTCCGACTGTAGCGTCGGAGTTGCTTAAGATCGGCAGCGAGACAAAAATCAAATACCGCTTTGTGCCTCCACATGGAATCGAACCATGGTCAATTGCTTAAAAGGCAACTGCTTTACCATTAAGCTATGGAGGCTTAATTACTGATATATTAAATCATAACATACGGCGTCTTGTAAATAGAGCGGAAACCATCAAATTTGACAGTATTGATAAATTATTTTAGTCATCATGACCAGGATGTATTTTGAGTCCGCAATCTGATGAATATGCACCGTTGGCTTCGGTCGAGAGGGGATTTTTTATCAATCCGGGACGGCATTATGTTAAAATAATATTACGATGTTCAATTTTTTAAACTTCAGAAGTTTTTTCAATCCCAGGATCTCCGGCCAGAAATTCATGGAAGGTCTGTTCGAGGAGGTCCGGAAAGCGGTATATGATCCGGTTCCTGTCAGCAAGGATTTGAATTATGTCGGAGAAATTCTCAATTCCACCAGCATAGCGGAGTTTGAAAAGGTGAATCTCCTCATTCCATTCTATCTTGGCCTGGAAAAGCACATATCCCAGGAACAGCTGAAGAAAAGGATTTCTCCGCAGGAACTCCGGGAGAGGATACGCGCGAAGTGCCTGCCGGAAAGGTGTTATTCCGATTTCACGCTTCTTTTCCTGCCGTCCGGATGGGTCTTGATGCGTCTTTTCGAGAAATATTCGGAGGATCTTCTTGTCAGGGCGGCCAGCGTGATCAGTGAAGCCCAAAAATCATTCGCCGGATCCAATGAATATCTTACCGGAGTCTGGAATGAAGACAGTTTCGACTGGTCTGTTTTCGAGGGGAAAATTTCAAAAATTCCGAAAGCTGAAGAGCAGGAAGAAACCGCCAGGCAGGTGCTTTCCGGCGCTTTAGGCAGGGTTTTCGACCGGTTGAACTCCCAGCTGGATGTCCTGCGTACAGAAATATTATTCCGGGAATCCTTCAAGAAAATAAAAGAACGATTCAAATATCTGGACGGGGATGTTCCGCAGATACTTCAGATAATACCGGCGGCGATCATGCAGGAAGAGAGGCCGGAGATGTTCACGAGAGAAAAACTTTCCGATGAGTTGAAGCGCAGGAATGCCGATCTCGAATACACTCTTTCGCAGTTGAGGGAGGAAAAAAACAAGGTTGAGGCCGAACGCGCGAAACTGGCGGAAGCGCTCGAAGATCTCAAGCGATTGGATTCCGTGAAAAGCGAATTCATCGGAGTCATTTCCCATCAGTTCCGCACGCCGCTCTCGGCCATCCGCTGGAATAACGATCTGATATTGGAGGAATTGCCCGGACTCGGGATCGATCAGGAAAAGCTGAAGCAATTGTCTGTTTATTCCGGAGCAATAATGAACCGGACTATTTTCCTCATAAACATTTTGGAGGATATTTTCGACGTTCTCGCGGTCGAGAACAAGCAGCTTTCCATTTCGCGCAAACCGAGCCTGCTTTGGGAGATTCTCGATGAATCAATCGGCGCGATCAATCAGGAGGCGAAATTGAAGAATATCAGGATAAATTTCAACAAATCCGAGGCGACGCTGAAATCTATTCCGCTCGATTCCCATAAACTCGGCCGAGCGTGCATGATCGTCTTGAGGAATGCGGTGAACTATTCTCCGGATAATTCCGAAATATCCGTTTCACTGGGGACGATGGAATATGATGGGAAACCGGCGCAGTTCTGTACGATCAAAGACAGCGGAATCGGAATAGCCAAGGAGGATTTTCCGAAACTTTTCACGAAATTTTTCCGCGCCAAGAACGCGATCTCGACTGTGGCGGACGGAGCCGGCCTCGGTCTTTTCCTGGTCAAGAAATTCGTCGAGGCTCATGGCGGAGCCATCGGTCTGGAATCAGAAATCGGAAAGGGTTCTGCGGTTTCATTCATACTTCCTGAAGAATAAGCATTTCCTATTGCATTACGGCTTGGGACTGCCTATATTGTAGATAGAACTCTTCAATGAGAGAAGCCGGTGAATCAGCTGAATGCGGAAGGCCTGGAAAGGCATCTGCCGGGACTTTCCGGATACAAGAAGTTCCGGATAAAATCCGGAAATAAGATAGAGGTTTGCCGGGAGAAGCGCGAAGGATGGAAAGGCGAGCTCCCTTTCTTCATATTCTGGTGCGGAGACTGCGATGATTTTTCCTACGATTACGCCCATGGCCATCCTGAAAATAGGCGCCTGAATTGCCATCGCTGCAATGCTTCGATAGATTTCCGTCCTTGGTGGGTGGAACTAGCCGAGCTCTGGAATTTGGTCAGATTCGTACTGCTGACGGGTTTCCGGAGGAAATAATGGCCAAGAAAAGAGACATGCGGTTGAAGATCGTAATCGACAAAACGACTTCTCCAAGGACGAAAATTTTCGGAACCCGTTTCCGAATGACTTTCAATCTGGAAAAATATCTCCGCCGCGGAGAACTGTTTCAGGATCCGAAAACCGATCTTGCCGAAGGATTGGATCTGGCGAAAAGGATATTTGAAATCCCCGGCGTCCAGGCGATGGTGATCGATCAATTTGACGTGTACGTCACCATCGGAAGGGCGTTTGACTGGGTTGAAGACGAGCTGGAGCTGGACATACACCGCGCCATCCGCCTGTATCTGGAAACGGAAAACATGATGGAGGACATTTCCGGAAAAAATATCGGCAAAAAACAGGATCCGGGACAGGAAAAATGATTTCCCGGCATCGCATAATAATCCGCAGTTGACGGATTATTTTTTTTATCCGATACTGTCTGATAATTAAGTAAATATCCGAAATGGAAAATATCAAGGGCATATTCATGGGCGCGGCATTGGTCGGATTGCTGGCGGTCGCGTATAATTGGCAGTTGAGGACTGGTGAACTGCGGGCGGATGTTTCGTCCAATCTTTCCTCCGGAGCGGGAAATATAAATAACGAATCAACAATGAACAAGGCCATTCTCAAGACAAATTATGGAAACATAGAATTGGAACTTTATGGAGAGGATTCTCCGAAGACCGTGGAGAATTTTTTTAAGCTTGCGAAAAACGGTTTTTACGACGGCACGAAATTCCACCGGGTGATTCCGGACTTCATGATCCAGGGAGGCGATCCGAACAGCCGGGACGACGACTGGAGCAATGACGGCATGGGCGGACCGGGTTATCAGTTCGCGGATGAATTCAATTCCCATAAGATAGTGCGCGGAACCCTGGCAATGGCCAATTCCGGTCCGAATACGAACGGAAGCCAGTTTTTCATAGTAACCGCTCCGGAAACTCCATGGTTAGACGGCCGGCACACGGCTTTCGGCCGGGTGGTAAGCGGCATGGATGTCGTGACCAAGATCGAACGCTTGCCGCGGAATCAGAACGATCATCCGACGGCTGACGCGGTGATATTGGGAATCGGAACGGAGTAGTCGAAAGCGTTGCAAAGCCGGGAATAAAAGAGTAAAATATTTTTCATGCGTTCGAAATCGATCATGCTTTTGCTGGCGGTGGTTCTCCTGGCGGTTGCCGGAGGGATTTTCGTTTATCCGAAAGCCGATTTCGGGAAAAATGTGATGCCGTGGAAACTCGGATTGGATCTTATCGGAGGCACACAGCTTATCTATGAGATAGACATGTCAGCCGTGGCGTATGCCGATCGGGACAGCGTTGTCGCCGGTCTCCGCGATGTCATCGAGAAGCGCGTCAATCTTTTCGGCGTCAGCGAGCCGAACGTGGTTTCTTTGAAGTCCGGAGATTCCCAGCGTCTTCTTGTCGAGCTTGCCGGAGTGCGGGATGTCCGTCAGGCGATACAACTCATCGGAGAGACCCCGTTTCTGGTATTCAGCGAAGTTGATGAATCAGCCGTCCCTGTTTCAACGACAAGCGAAAGCGTGGCGTTCAAACCCACTGAACTTAACGGGAGATATGTGAAAAGCGCCCAGATGTCTTTCGACAGCGTCACCAATTCTCCGCAGATATTCCTGGAATTCAACGGCGAAGGTTCGGATCTTTTCGAGCAGATAACCAAGCGGAGCATCGGCAAGCCGCTGGGTATTTTTCTTGACGGCAATCTTCTGACCGCCCCTGTAGTCAGGGAAGCAATTTCCGGCGGACGGGCGCAGATTACCGGACGTTTTACCCTGCAGGAAGCGAAGGAGCTGGTGCAGAGGTTCAACGCAGGAGCTTTGCCGGCTCCGATCAAGCTGATAAATCAGCAGACTATCGGCGCCGCTCTTGGGCAGGATTCTCTCAATAGGATGATTGATGCCGGTCTTTGGGGGACGCTGATTGTCATGCTTTTCATGATCCTTTACTACAGAAGTCTAGGAATTTATTCCGCCGTCGCCCTTGCGATATATATCGTATTGGCGCTGTCGTTATTCAAGATATTTTCCGTCACTATGACCTTGGCCGGCATCGCCGGATTCATCCTGTCGATCGGAATGGCCGTGGACGCAAATGTCCTAATCTTCGAGCGCATGAAGGAAGAAATGAGCAAAGGATTGTCGCGCCTGGCGGCGATTGATGCCGGTTTTGACCGCGCCTGGACTTCCATCCGGGATTCGAATTTCACCACCATTTTGACTTCCGTGATTTTGTTCTACTTCACTTCCAGTTTCGTGAAAGGATTCGCCCTGACTCTCCTGATCGGCGTTCTGGTCAGCATGTTCAGCGCAATAACGGTCACCAGGACCATATTGAGGGTGTTTATCAGGCCGGGAATAAAGAATAATGAATAAGGAATAAAAAATCCATAATTCGAAATTCATAATTCTAAAAAATATGAGCATCACAAAATATAAATATCTTTTTCTCGGAGTATCGGTCGTGCTGACTGTTCTGGCTTTGGCTGCGATGGCCGGTTTCGGTTACAGGCAGGGGATTGATTTCGCCGGAGGCACTCTTTGGCAGATGAAGTTTTCCGGAGACGGAACTTCCTCCGAATCGGTCAGGAATATTTTTTCAGAAAACGGAGCGGAAGACGCCGTTGTCCGTGAAACCGGAAATGCAGGGGAATTTTCCGTCCGGACGAAGGAACTTTCCGAGGAATCCCATACTCTTATATCCGGTAAGCTTGCGGAAAAATTAGGGTCATTCGAGGAGATGAGTTTCGCCAGCATCGGTCCGGCCATAGGGAAAGAGCTGCGCAGTGACGCCTTCAAGGCATTCTTTCTTGTGCTTGCCGGAATTTCTCTTTACGTATCCTTCGCTTTCCGGAAGGTTTCCTATCCGGTTAATTCCTGGAAATACGGAATAGTCACGCTGATAACCTTATTCCATGATGCGCTGATTCCTGCCGGAGTTTTCGCCTGGTGGGGCCACAGATACGGAGTCGAAGTCGACACGAATTTCATCGTCGCTATTCTGGTTGTCATGGGCTTTTCCGTCCATGATACCATCGTGGTTTTCGACCGCATCCGGGAGAATCTCATCAATTCCAAAAATAAAAACGACCTTTCCGGGATAATAGACGAGAGCGTCAGGCAGACATTCGCAAGATCGGTGAATACTTCGCTTACCCTGGTTCTCGTGCTTGTGGCGCTGTATCTTTTCGGAGCGCATTCATTGGGTTATTTCACCCTGATGATCCTGATCGGAACGGTCGTCGGAACTTATTCCTCGATTTTCGTGGCAAGTCCGATGCTGACATTTTTCCATCGCAAATGAAGCCGCATTTATGCGGCTTTTTTGAACCCCCTCAAAGGGGCGTAATGGTTCAATAGCTTGGAATACCCCAGACTATGTATATGTCATATTCCAAT
>CAYHBW010000011.1:0-22908 GCA_964355085.1 uncultured Candidatus Saccharibacteria bacterium | reverse complement strand
CCAAAGACAAAGTCGCGCCTTCTGCGGCTTCCAATTTCTCAACTTTTAACTTGTCGCCAACGGAGACTTTATACTGTTTTCCGCCGGTCTCCACTACTGCGAATGTCATGTTTTTGTATTTTCTTGATCCCGCATCAGCTGCGGGATAATTTCCATGACTGGAAATTAGATAATAGAAATAATAGCATTGACAGCCAAAAGAATCAATACCATATACCCCAACGTCGCTCCGGCCAGGATATATGATAAAAACCGCTCCCGAAAATAAAAAACGTGAGCCAGCCCGAGATTGATGCCCCAGATTATGGCCGCCGTGACAATTATGTCGAAAACATCGCTTTTTTCACCGAAAAAATCCGCGCCTCTGAAGCTGTCAAAATGGATTATCAGCACATTGGAAGCGTCGAGAATATTCGTATAAACAAGAGAAAAACTCACCAACCAGACGATTCCGGCAGCAATAAAAAATCCCGCAATGTATCTGTCTTTAATCGATTCCGGCAAAGAAAATTGATTCATTATTATTGATTTTTAACTTTATGACTTTTGACTTTAAAATTTATACTAACTTAGTACCCCTAAGGAGAATCCCCGCCTGCCAATCCGGCGGGCAGGGAACTCCTGTTCTCGCCTTGATTTCATACTAAAATAAGTAGCCCTAACGATCCCTAATCAAAACTCCTTATTAGAGTTCCTGCATAAGCTCACAAAATTGCGGGAATCCTCTAAAAATAGCTTGGGGGTGAGTAAGTAGCTAATCCCCTAACATTATTAAAATAAGTATAATACCTATTTCTTTATACTCCAAATATCTTCTATTTCAACCCATGGGATGCAGCCTTTGAAAATTGATCTATATGACTCACAGTCAACGTTATCTATCCTGCCCTTTATAAAAACTGTGCCATCAAGTATTTCTTTTGCCGATTGTTCATCTGGATAAAAAGCTGCAATTTGAGGAAATTTACTATTATTCGTGCCTTTAATCGCATAGGCATTACCACTTTCCATGATTCCAAAAATTTGGCCAATTAGAATAATGTGGTCATTGGGCGCTTGAGCATAAGAGCGCTTATTAAACCCGGCCTTATCTAAATAGAAAGCTGTACCGCCTACTAATATGCTGAATATGAGAAAAAGATGTACAGACTTCATGGATTTATAATTTATCTTTTGATTCTACCTCGGTTCTTTCAAATTAGAAACCTAACTAAACCTAACGAATTCCATTGTGACTATTTAAAAAACCTTTGTTATATACAGGGACCTATCAAAACCTATCATTGAGGAAACCGCACAGCTGAACAGTCTTTATTATAGGGTTGAGATAGCTACGAGTAGAAAGGCCATCTGAAACCTCCTTAAGAATATCTTCAAATTTTAAAATCTTTACTCCGTATTTTTTGTCCATCTCCTTGATATATTCTTCCCTTATATCTCTCCTACCTCGATTTATTCTCCCTCTTACATATATTCTTTGAAATCTTTTCCCCAATATTGCCTCGACCCCCTCATTCACTGATTTAAATTTATTTTTGTACTCTTTCAATGCCAATGCCTTGGGATCCCTAGAATTGATTGAGTTAATGGAAACAGAAACTTCGATATGAAGCTTATCTCCTTTTTTATTAATAGCAAGAATATCTATTTCTTTTCGCTTAGGCAATCCAATTGAAGATTGTATAAAATAGCCCTTATTTTGGAGCCAGAATTTTACTATCTCTTCTGCTGGATTCATTTTGAAGTTGCTTCAAATTATTGGTCGGAAACATAAAGCTCCCAGCCAGCGATGACTTGCGTCACCCACATTCCTTTCGGAATATGACTGTTCAAGGTGCTCTGACTAGGAGCTTAATGCCTTGAACAGTTTTTATGCCATGCTCCACAGAGAATCTATAGAGGTTAGGCGATTAAGTTGTTAACTACATAATATCATTTATTTTTTTGATTGCCTAAACTTAAAACTTGCTTGATATACCAGACAAGAAGAGATAATCTATGAAATATGTCTACTAATAAGCCATCACGAGAAATATTAGGTCAACGAGCAAGTTGGGCTGCTGTTATTATTTGGATTGTTTATTTTTTACTGATTCCATTTATTTTATCCCTATACTTATTAAGTCCACAACTTTGGACACCAAGAACTTTTCCATTGGGAAATTCTGAAGTTGGGGCATCGTTTCCAATTTTTAATCCAACAGAGTCTCCCATGTCAAAGTCATTAGAGTATCTTTACGGAAGCTCACTGACATTAAATTCATTTAAAATTTGTTTACAAAATAATAATAAGATATCTAACGATGAAATAGAGGTTTTACTACCATCTAAAAAAGTTCCTGAGGCTGGATCAATGCAAATAGAGATTACCTATCAAGATACAATGAAGGAGCAACTTTATGTGCCGGCTAAAAAAGAAGACTGCTCCACCTTTTCACTAAAACCAATAGACGAAGTGACTCTTACTGTAAGGGAGTACGATTCTGAGACCTCTGTTAAGGTTAACGAATCGCTAATTACATATTCAATATCTAATACTGAATTAGTTACTAAATTTATCTTTATTTTTATGGGATGGATGGTGGTCATGGTAAGCTTATTAACTTCTTTTGAATTAGTTAGGAAACGAAGCAACTAAGCTAATATGCGCATATCGTTCAGTAATGATTTTAATAGGAAATTTTTTCGAGATTATTTAGAATCAATTCAAATAAGCATTAGGACGTATGGTAATGATTTTGCTATAAAAGTAGGCAAGTTTAATAAGGGAAGTGAATTTTTAGAGAACGAGCAAAAAGAGTTGAAGGAAAATGATCTTGCGGAAATTAACTATGCTCGATATGAAATCCGTAATATCTTATATAGCTCTTTTGTTATTTCACTTTTTAGCTTTATAGAAACTCAGCTAATCTCGCTATGCGACGTTTTGCAAAAGAATAAAGGACAGCTATTTGGGCACCGGGACGTTAAGGGAAACGAGATACGCTATATAGAGCGGTTATTAAAGAAAAAATTCTTAGCTGATGAATCACTAAGAATGAAGTTGGACATCGCAACGACCATCAGAAATTCGATAGTTCATAAGAATAACTATATTTCAAGCAGCGATATAGTGAAAATTGAAAAATATTTAAAAGAGAGCCCTCGCTCCTTCCGATTGGACAAGGATAATTTAATCATTTTGAATGATAGGTATTTAGTGGACTTGATTAATCTAAGCGAAGAGATTGTATTAGAAATTTCTAAATATCGTAAAAAATATTATTAAAAAAATTTCCACAGATTTACCTATTCTTGCTTTTTTACTAGTAATCCGGCATGCTTAACTTAACAACTTAATAAATAAACTTTTTGACAGTCCAGAGCTTCGCCGAGGACGTCTCAGGTAGATATTGTTCCAAGCTTAAAATGGCAAGGAAATGAGAACTGATCGCTATTAACAATATCTAGGGCTGATACCTAAAAGTAGTTAAATGAATTACTCGTTTAATTGCTTTTGTGCATCAGCCCCTTTTTATTTTGGCGCTCTGTATGGAAGCCGTATTTTTATGGCCCAGATAGAAAAAATTGAAGTATTAGAAAAAATAATCAGAAAAGAATACCCAGGCCTGGATGAAGAGGTTGTTTCTTTACGCGCTCGCCAATTTATGGAATTAGGTCTTTGGATGGTCAGATTAGCCGTAAAGGACCTAATAAAACCTAATAAAACTGTGTTTATACCAGACTTCCAAGAGAAAACAGAGAATCCCTCCCCTCCCGGATGATTAAGCGCTGAAACCACGAATTACAGAGCTTAGGAAAAGTTAGGATTTTGCTTTTATGTATTTCGGAGGTTTACTTACTTCACTAAGATAAATTAAGTTATTACTTAAATGAAAAACGACAATCATAACATTCAGACAGCTATTATCTATACGAGGGTCTCTTCTAAAGAACAACTTGATGGCTTCAGCCTGGAGAGCCAGGAGAAAATATGTCGTGCGTATGCTGAAAGAAATACTCTTACTGTCTTAGCAATATTTAGAGAAGAGGGGGAATCGGCTAAAACAGCGGATAGAACCGAGCTCCAGAAGCTGTTGAGATATACTGAGAGACATCGTAAAAAAATTGGGAAGATAGTAGTTTACAAAGTTGATAGACTTTCCAGAAATAATGAGGATTACTATGCCTTGAGAGTTATCTTTTCGAAACTGGGCGTAGAATTAAGATCTGCCACTGAGCCAATTGACGATACACCTCTAGGAAAATTAACTGGGGGGATCCTATCTGCTATTTCTGAATTTGATAATTCAATAAGGGCATCGAGAACAGCAGAGGGAATGAAAACTCGATTACGTAATGGACTGTATAGTTTCGGGGCTCCCCTCGGATATAGAAATATAACTGATTCGATGGGAAATAAAATTATGGAACCCCACCCGGAAAAATCCATTTGGATAAAAACTATCTTTGAGGAATATGCTAAAGGTATATATTCTTTTAAGGACGTCGCAGGACTGGTAAATAAATTAGGGCTTAAAACTAAACATAATAAAAAAGTATATTCTCAGCGTGTTGCTAAAATCCTTAAAAATCCCATTTACTATGGAAAAATTGAGGTTCCGAAATGGGATATATCCATACTTGGGAAGCATGCGCCAATTATTTCGGAAGAGTTATTCTCCAGAGCACAAAGAATTCTAAATGGGGAAAAGTCTGATTCTCGAAAGCTACCAAGGAATCGAGATAATCCTGATTTTCCCCTTAGGGGAATCCAGTGTAATGGATGTGAGCGTAACTTAAGTGGTGGCTGGGTAACTAGCAAAACTAAAAAAAGGCATCCGTATTATGGATGCATATATACTGACTGTCCCCAAAAAAGATCTATTCGTAAAAAAGAGTTAGAGGATAACTTCACAGAGTTTTTGACTAAATTACGTATGGAAAATAAAGAAATTAGCATTCTAAGGGAGGCTATTAAATTAGCCTATAAAACGGAGGCTCGGTCAATAATTAGTAATAACAAAAGAGTAGAGTCAGAAATCGACAAATTAAAAGACCAGAGGCAGTCGCTATTGGACCTAAAGCTAAGGGATAAGGATATTATGTCCGATGAAGAGTTTAAAAAGGAAAGAGAAAGACTCTCTTCGCATATTCTGGAGCTAGAGATGTCTAAAATGGAAACTGGGTTTGCTGATTTCAATGTTGACGCTGCGATTGACTTTGCATTTGAACTCTTGAGGAGCCTACCTGAAAACTGGCAGAGCTTAGAGGTAAATGAACTGAGAGTTTTGAGATCTATCTT
This sequence comes from uncultured Candidatus Saccharibacteria bacterium, assembly GCA_964355085.1. Taxonomy (GTDB): domain Bacteria; phylum Patescibacteriota; class Minisyncoccia; order UBA6257; family 02-FULL-45-10c; genus REEB48. The sequence goes on along the minus strand of CAYHBW010000011.1, from coordinate 17,624 downwards.
ATTCCCTAAAAATTTGGTCTATATGTATCCGGGTATTAAAACCCCGGAATTAGCCTGTATTTTCAAGCTAAAACCGACTAGCAACGAAGAAAAAGAACCTTTGGTAGCCCTAAGGAGAATCGAACTCCTGTTCTCGCCTTGAGAAGGCGGTGTCCTGCCACTAGACGATAGGGCCAGTACAAATAGATTATAAGGCCGAAAATAAAAAGAATCAATAATTTACAGTGGGCATGCCGAACTACTGTTTCCGGATCTCCTCGACTATCCGATCAAGGCCGATCGAGTGCGAAGCTTTGATCAAAATCAGGTCGCCTTTCCTGATTATTTTCTGCACCTCCAAGCCCGCTTCTTCAGCGGTCTCAAATGAATGGATTTTCTTTTTATCCATGCCTTCTTTTTCAGCCGCTTCGGCGATGAACTTGGCGCGCGATCCGACAGTAAACAAAATGTCGAATGTTCCCGGGATCAATCGGCCTATTTCCTCGTGCGCCTCAATTGTATATTTTCCGATTTCAAGCATATCGCCGAGCACGGCGACTTTCCGCCTGGCTTTCAGATGCTCGGCAGTATCTATCGCCGCCCGCATGGAAAGCGGAGATGCGTTATAAGCGTCATCCAGAATAAAAGTCTCCTTAACTCCTGAAATCAGCTTACCTCTCCCGGCCGGAGCTTTGAATTCCGACAAGGCCTCGGCTATTTTCACCAGATTGAGCTGATAAGCTATCCCGAGGCAAGCTGCGGCCGCGGCGGCATAGGCCTGCGCCTTTCCAAAGCAGCCATCCAAGCGAATCGGCACAAAGCTGCCTCCATAATTCAGCTTGAAAGAAATTCCGGCTGGACTTGCCCCGTCCATGCGAACTTCGTAATTGGTAATCCTAATATCCGCGCCCTCTCCGAAACCATATGACATGATATGCGCGCGGGTCCTTTCCCTCATTTCATAAACCGCGTCGTCATCAGAATTCAAAACTGCGAAGCCGGTGGACGGAAGATTTTCTATTATTTTGGATTTCTCGCGGGCGAGCGCTTCAGGTCCGCTGAAAAATTCCACATGCACCGGAATCTCGCCGATGGCGGTGATAACTCCGATCTGCGGACGCGCGATATCGAGAAGATACTTCATATCCCCCGGTTTATCCACTCCGTATTCCAAAATCAGAAGTTCCGGATACCGCAGGCGGAATATCAGGCGGAAAACTGCCATGAAAATCACTTTGATCCAGAATAATTTTCCTCCGATTTCCGGATAATCTCCGAGGATTGTCATTGGTACTCCCAATTCGTTGTTAAAATTCTTCCGGTTGGCGCGGACATGACGATACGGAGAGAGCGTAGAATATATGGCTTCTTTTGTGGAGGTTTTCCCGACGCTTCCGGTTACGGCAATGACGCCCGGTTGATATTTGCGGATAGTCCAGACCGCAAGCCGGCGGATGAGATTCTGATGAAGTTTTTTAAGATTTTCTCTGCTCATGTTGGATATATCAGTGATTAGTTAGAAATTTTCTAAAACCTAACCACTAAAACCAGAAAACTATTCTAAGTGATCCGGAGGAATATTGTAATAATTCAAGATGAACTCCGCAAGTTCCCTAAAAGCCGGGACGACCGTCAATCCGGCGAGCGGCGCCCCTTTCGGTTTATCGATGCGGATGAATACGGTGAATTTCGGATTATAAGCCGGGGCGAATCCGATATAGTTATGGATGAACTCATCCGAATAACCTCCGCGCTTGAAATCCGGAATCTGCGCCGTTCCGGTTTTTCCGGCGATATCGAATTTAGGAATCTGGGCGATCTGCGCCTTCTTCACGGCGGAAACCATCATGCCCGTCGCCTGCCTGGCCGCATCCTCTGAAATGACCCTGTGGATCAGAAGCGGTTCATCGCTCTGCCGAATATAAGGCCTCATCAGATTTCCGCCGTTGGCGATGGCGGAAAAAGCATTGATCATCTGAATCGGAGTGACCGAAACGCCCTGGCCGAAAGCGGCGGTCGCGAAATTTATCTCCCGGAAACTCTTTTTCAGATTTTCCAGGCTTCCGTTGAGTTCTCCGGGAAGCGCTATGCCGGTCTTTTGTCCAAATCCGAATTTGACCAGATAATTATAGAAAAGATCCGGACCGATAAGTTTCTCCGCGTATGCCGCTCCGGTATTCAGGGAATGCTCGATGATTTCCGTCATCGTAACTTTGCCGTATGCCTTGAGATCCCAGTTCTTGATGGTGCGGCCGTCCAAAGTCAGCGAACCAGAATCGAAAAAAACGGTGTCCGGAGTGAATTTCCCGGCGTCAATTCCGGAGGCCATCGTTATGACCTTCATGACAGAACCCGGCTCATAGATCGCCTGGACGTTCGTATTAAGATAACTGCCCAGACCGGAATCGGCATAATTATTCGGGTCGAAATTCGGATACCCTCCCATCGCCAGGATCTTCCCGGTTTCCGGCTCCTGGACTATGACCATGCCTTTTTCCGCGTCATATTTCTGCATAAGATTCTGAAGAATCTCTTCGGCGCGGGTCTGAATATTGGCGTCTATCGTCAGTGAAATTTTTTCACCGGGAATCGCATCGATGATCCGATTATCCTCCATCCTCCCGGGAGCACCGGAAAGAAGGTCTTCAAAATTAAGCTCCAAGCCGTAACGTCCGGTCGGATAATTTTTGTCTTCAGTCGGAGCGACGAATCCGATGAGATGCGAAGCCAGATTCGCCAGCGGATAGTACCGGTAATTTTCTTCTTCGATGTAAATACCTTTCATTTTCAGATCGCGGATCAGCGAAACCTGATCAGCGGTCGCCTTGCGGATGAGAAGCTCGTACTCATCATCCGGCTTGTTGAAATATCCGATAAGCTTTTCCTCTCCTATCGAAAGTATCGGAGAAAGCACGGAAGCGTAATGCGCCGGATCGTCAATATCCTTCGGAACCGCAAAAATGGCCGGGTATTCCTTGGTCATTGCGGCGGCTATGGAATTGCCGTTGCGGTCAGTGAAATAGATATTGCCCCTTTTAGGAGCCAAAAGACCGGCCTTTTGCGCGGCGACTCTGGCGGCATACTGACCGCCGTTTTTTATCTGAAGCTGGTATATGTTCCCGACTAGCGCCAGATAAAGAAAAGTGAACGAAAATAAAATTATTGAAAGTCTGAATCTTTTCATCCCACACATAACGAGGACTGCGCTTTGCGCAAACCCGGATTAACAGTTTTCAACTTTTCATTTAAATCGTTACTAAATACTTTCATTGTTGATAATATATGAACTGTCCTCGTTATGTGTGAGATTATCTGTTCACCAGCATCGCGTACTCAAGATAATCAGGATTCTTGTCCTGGATAAGATTCTGCTTCTGGATGAGGGCGGTCAGATTCCGGACATCCAATATGCGGTACATCTCATTGCGCAGATCGGCATTCGAAGCTTCAAGCTCCTGGATCGCCTTCTCCTGCAAGCTGACGCTGTACTTCAGATTCACGTTTAGGTTATAGAAATATATACTCAAGACCACCAGAAAAAGAAGCATTCCGGTGAAATACGCAAAAACTCCCTGAAAGAGATTGCTTTTGTTAGGTTCGATTATTGTCATTTTTTTATAAAATTTTTAATGCGCGAAGTTTTGCCGACCTGGCCCGCGGATTGCGCGCCACCTCCTCAAGACCCGCCATGATTGTTTTTTTATTGATACGCTCCCCCACGCCTTCTTTCTCCAGTCTGCGGAATTCCTCCTTCACTATCCCGTCTTCCAGCGAATGAAATGAAATTATCGCCACCCGTCCGCCTTTTTTCATTATTTTCGGAATATCCGATAGGATTTTCCGGAGATTTCCCAATTCGTCATTCGCATATATGCGGAACGCCTGGAATGTCCTGGTGGCCGGATGGATCCGTCCCTGTCCGTATGACTCCGGGACTGCTCCGGAAACTATCCGGGAAAGATCACCGCTCGTATTGATGATCGGACGATTCGCATATATCGCTTCCGCAATCTGCCGGGCATACCGCTCTTCTCCGTAATCCCGGATGATTCCGAATATCTCTTTTACCGTCATCTTCTTGAGAAGGTCCTTGAGTGGAATCTGCCTGTCGCTGTAAGTCATCAGCAGGGGCTCGCTTTCAGAGTTTTTCTGGAAACTGAATCCCCGGCCCCTCAAAAGCTGATCGGATGAAAATCCCAAATCAAGAAGCAATCCGTCCGCCTCCGGGATTTCCGATTTATCCGCCAAATCGGATATTTCCGAATAACTTGCGTTCACGACTTTGACGTTGGAAAAATTCCTCATTTCTTTTTCCAACTCCGAAGTCGTCTGCGGATCCCAGTCGATCAGGAACATCTTTCCGGCGGCACCGATGCGTTTTAATATCTCACGTGCATGCCCGCCGGCTCCGGCAGTTCCATCAATGACCAGATCCCCTTCTTTCGGATCGAGTGCTCCCACTACCTCTTTTAAAAGAACCGGTTCGTGAATCATATACCGAGCTCGCCAAGCTTTTCCGCGATATCATCGCCGGACGCCTCGGTTTTCTCCTTATACTTCTTCCAACTCTCCTCATCCCAGATTTCCAATCTGCTGTACAGACCCGCGATCACCGCCGACTTTGAAAGTCCGGCGTATTTTCGCAGATAATCCGGGAGCAAAATTCTTCCCTGCGAATCCATTTCCACTTCCATAGCGCCGGCGAGCATCAGACGCGCGAAAGCGCGGGAATTGGACTGGGCGATCGGCATGGCGATAAGTTTTTGGGCAAGCTTTTCCCATTCGGTTTTCTCGAAAACAAAAAGACAATGATCAAGTCCGCGGGTTACTATCGCGCCGGAACCCAAAGACAGCCGGAATTTGACCGGCACCGCGACCCTTCCCTTCTGATCCAATGAATGTTGATATTCTCCGATGAACATTTTTTAAATAGGAATTAAGTATTAGGAATTAGGAATTAGGAGTTAGGAGTTAGCTTTTTAGATTTTTTCTTAAACGAGTAATTGCTTATTGAAAGCATCGCGGAGATTTTGAAACAAATAAATGAGCGAGTATGAAATTTATCGGGTGCCCAGGAATTTATGACTAGGGCGATAAATTTCGCATACGAGCGAATATTATTTGTAAAATCGGAGCGCCTGCTTGAAATAGGCATTTGTGAGTGGAGTTGTCCCCAGATTCGGGGCTTATCCCCATAGTTATCCACAATTCCCCACTACCCTTTCAGTTTACACCATTTTCCCCCATATACGCAAAGAACCTGCCGCTTCCCGGAAAAACCCTTTATTTATGCGGGAAATCACCTATGATCGGACAGTTATCCACATGCGCCTTTACGGACATTTTTATATTGAATTCCCCACCTCGTTGATCTAGTATTAAAAACAGCATTTAAGATCCTCGAAACTTAAAAATGATCATCTGGAAAACCTTCATTTTTCTGACATTCCTGGTTTTCGGAACCGCCAATCGTGCAAAAGCGGAAATCGTCACCGAAGTATCGGCGGCGACCTATGAAATGACATTCGAAAACTTCGGATTCTTCATGAGGATAGGAATCGCGCTCAAAGGATATGACTTTCTTGAATGGAAAGAAATGCAGATCAGGATAACTTCCCGATACGACACTGAAACTTCCGCCAGGACGATAACCGAAGTATCCATCACCCGCGACGGAGACAAAAAATTTTTCTCCCTGGTGAAAGACGGCGACGCCTATCGCGGCGGGATGAACATTGACATGCCTGTCACGTTCACCGACGAAGCGGCTGACGCGTTCCTGAATATATGGAATTATTTTTTCGACGCACGGACGGACGATCTGTATATAGATGTAGAGCCATTGGCTAATGAAAAACACAGTAATAATTTTCTCCGATGCCGGCTTAAAAAGGAGAAAGACGGCGACTTTACTCTGATCAAGTCCGTTCCCCTGCCGAACCTGCGCAAGCGTACGCGAATCGAAGCGATTGTCAGCTCCGGCAGCCAGCCCGGACTGGAAATGACAATGTTCCAGCTCAAGGGAGGACAGATAATCCGCCTGTCCAGAAAACCGCAGTAATGCGGTTTTTTTAATCCGAAGCTTTGCGAATTTCCGGAAAAGAAAGTAAAATTATAAGCAGTTCGTCGAATGCAGGAATCCCTATGAAAAAAACTCTTCTCGCCCTTTCAGCCGCCATCATGCTCTCCTATCCGATATCAGCCGGCGCTCAGACCGCAAGCTACGCAAGAACTTCCCACTATTCGGTGGAGATGGATAACGTCAAATGGTACCAGAAAGTCGCGATGTTCTTCATGGGACTGAACTGGGAAGAATTCAGCATAAGGACGACGTTTGAAAAAGACGGATCAGGAAATGAAAAAGTCATTGAAGTGATCGCCTGGCCGGATAATTCAGGAGTTGAAAATCCGGAAGATTCGGAAATAGCTTTCCGACTCAACAAAAATACGGAAATCGAAAGTTTCCTGTATTTTGTGAAAAGAACCAGATTCAAAGAAGCTGAAATCCCCCAACTTCTCGATCTCTATACGTATCTTTACGACGGAAGGGAGAAGGAAATGAAATTCGATTCCGAAAATCTATTTGAAAAAGAGGACGGGACGATGCACAGTAAATTCTCCAAGAAAAAGGTTCCGGAAGGAAACGAAGTTTCCATCCTGACCTTCAATTCTTCCGGCGCTGAAAACGGATGGGTGGAAGTCTCGATGAAATCCGCCCCCGACAAGCATCTGGAAAAAATCACCGCCAAACTGAAAATCGGCATCAAGATCACATTGACGGCGATAGCCGAAGAAGCTGAAGAAAACTGACCGCAGAAATGCGGTCTTTTTAATTTTAAATATAAAAAAGCCCCGGGAGGGGCTTTGGCGTCACATCAAACCGCAATCATGAGTAAGAAGAGATGTCCTGGCGACATGATATCCGGCATCCAGAGCCGCACGATTCCGATTCAGATCATCGGCGGTTTCCGGCGCTTTCTCGATCAAAAATGCCGATACTCTGCCGAGAAACTTATCCGGAATCTGCGCAAGAACTTCCCCGATGGATGGCTTGAACAATCCGTAATAAGAGAAAGAATGATAAGTGGTTATCATGCGGAAAAACCGCAGACCTCTGACTCTGGAGACCGGCTTAGGATTCCAAGTGTAAGCCACGTCGAAAAGATCGACCGGCTTTATGTACCAAAGACCGTTCCGGCTGACCCGGACTAATGGCTTAATCCATCTCGCCCGCTCTTCGATCACCGACCTGGGCACATCGGGAATCCAGATTCTCCTGACCTGCTCGACAGTCGCGCTCATTTAACCTCCGCTTTCAAAGATTTCCGCCGGACAAGACAGTCCGACTGAACCTAAATTATTATAAAATAAATCGCAAAATAAATCAAATCGATGCGCGCGTCGGTGGCATTGCCAAATCAATCAATATCGAATCTCAAACTTTTTGGAACTTGATCATTGGTGCGCGTTGCTGGGATCGGACCAGCGGCCAGTGACGATTATACTTTTTAAATCAAAATTAATCCAAGCTCAAAATATAATTTATCGCATCAATAAAATTTCGCTCCCGATATGACCATGGAATTGCTTCTGCCGGACCGACCTCTGCAAGAGTTTTATCCAAACCGTTCGGAATAAAAATAGCATTGTATCCGCCACCGAACAGACTTTCAGACGTCGGCGCAATCCAATCCGGAAAATTTCCGAATCTTTCTTCCTGCGAAATTTTTCCTGAAATCCTGTTCGAAAAAACCTTACTCACACCTTCCGGCGTCGCATAGGCGACGGCAGAATTTATGACCGCGCTACGATTCATTATGCCATCCATTCTTTTCAAAATTTCAGAACGACCGAAATTTTTCAAAAATTCCCCCGCCCGTATCCCCGGATTACCGTTAAGTACTTCAACTCTAAAATCAGTATCCTCCGTGATAACCGACGAACCGATAATTTTTGCGACCGATAAAGCGCCGTTTAAAGAAACTTGCTCGACAGTATCTCCGATTTCTTCATACGATGCGTAATTTTTAAAAAAATCCCTTACGCCGGTAACTTTCACAGGTAACTTAAAATTTTCTACGACAAACCGAATTTGGGCGAGTTTCGACTTATTTCCGGTCGCAAAAATGATTTCTTTCATATCATTTTCCGACGATCAATCATCGCCTCATTTGATTGACCGGTTCCGATCAAAGTTATCGGCACTCCCAAGGTGCGCTCCAAATTTACGATATATATTTTGGCCTCCTCGCTCAAAGAATCCCAAGAGTTCTTATTCTCATCTTGCGGATAAAGGTAATTCAAAAATTGAAGGGCTATTTGCGTCGGACGATTGATTAAAACGGCTTTTTTAACAATCTCGACATCAAATTCGGCCACGCGCCTGACTTTCTTCGTAACTGTCGTAGTTTCTTCCACCTTCTTACCGATACGATCAGATAATTCTCCCCAAGTGATCTCATGGCGTAATGGACCTGAATTCCCCGAAACCCTGATAGGATAAGTCCTTATGACGAGAATAACATCTGTTGCGAGCAGCGGCGATATTCCGGCCTCGGCTAAAAAGTTCGCGGCATTTGTATCACGAGAAGTAACGAATGGATAAATTCCATGATAAAGCGAAAGTCCGAAGCCCTGCGTTCCTTCAACGAGTAAATTTTTACCCTCATCAATCCCTTGGTTTATCATTTCAGCCACATTTGCGATTTGAAAATCCTTCAATACATCTTTCGCAAGTTTAAAATCTTTCCTCCAAATTCTATCAGCAAGCGCCGCGCCGCAGCCCTTTCCGGTACTTCCGATTTTTTGCACAAGCTCCCCTTCTTGAAAAAGATGTTTCTCCTCGATGATTCCGGTCTGGGGATCAATAAATAGACGTTTTATCGTATCAGTACGATCAACTTCTTTTTTTAAAATATCAGGATTAATAAGTGCGCCCGCGCCGATAAAAAGAAGGCATTTTTTATTTACAAAAGTGGCGGGAATTTGTTGAAGTTTATAAATTTCTCCGCCATCGAAAACCGTATGGCCTGCATTTGGCGAACCGGTCCTCACGGCAAGATCAAATTCTTCGGCAAGGAATGAGATCACCTTGCCCTTCGCCTCTGACCCGAACTGCCCTCCGATTACAATCGTTACTTTGCCTTTCATAGTTTATTTTAATTTGTCCTGTGCGCGTTGCTGGGATCGGACCAGCGGCCTCTTCAATGTGAATGAAGCGCTCTACCACTGAGCTAAACGCGCAAATGTCTCCTTACTATAATAGTTCGACATGCTCACTATATATAAAAAACACGCTGAATTCAACAGCGTGTTTTTTATTTTCTGGATCCCGGATCAAGTCCGGGATGACAAAGAAACATCGCTCTACTGCAATTCCGCAGTGGCGCCGGCGCCTTCAAGCTTTTTCTTGAGCTCTTCGGCCTCCTCTTTCTTCATGCCTTCCTTGGCAACCTTCGGAGCTGCATCAACGACGGCTTTGGCTTCGGTCAAACCGAGACCAAGAGCTTCGCGGAGCACCTTGATGACCTGGATCTTCTGACCGCCTCCTTCTTTCAGGAGAACATTCCAGGAAGTTTTTTCTTCAGCTTCCGCAGCGCCACCGGCAGCTGCTCCGCCTCCGGCCATGACCGGCATAGCGGCTGAAACTCCGAACTTTTCTTCCATCGCCTTCACCAATTCGGCGAGTTCGGTGACTTTCATTTCACCTATTTTATCCAACAGATCTTTATATTTATCCATAGTATTATTTATTAATTTTATAAACTGGATCCCGAATCAAGTTCGGGATGACAGCTATACTGTCACTTTTTTCGACTTTTCATTGAGCACCATCATCATCTGCTTAAGCGGCATGGTAAGCATCATAGCTACCTGGGCTAAAAGCACTTCGCGCGACGGCAATGTGGCGATCGCCTTGAATTCCGCGGCATCCACAACCCGCTTGTCGGACGCATCAAACGCTCCCAGAACTGCGAAGTTTCCTTTCTTGCCCTTTATGACTTCCTTCGCAAATTTATGGACAATCGGGGCGACACTGCTCAAGTCGCTCTTCGAGAAAACCGCGGTCATCTGTTCTTTCATCATCATCGGATCGAATTTGACTCCGAGTTTTTCCAAAGCGATATTCAACAGGCGCTTTTTGACGACCTTCATGTCGGCATTCACCTTTTTGAGTTCGCGGCGGAGTCTTTTGAATTCCTCCACAGTGACACCCTTGAATTCGGAAAATACCGCGGCCTTGCTGTCGCTCATGCCCTTTGTGGCCTGATCGATAAGGACTGATTTCTGACTTTTTGTTAATGCCATTTTTTTGGGTAGTAAATTAGTTGTCAGGTTTCAGGTGTTAGTAAAATTCAGTACTGACATCTAATCCTAACTACTGTTACTTTATTTTTTCGACCTTGATTATTGAACCGTGGACTTATGCGATTATTTTTCCAAAAAATAGACCTGGCGGTCCCTTTTATATATTTCCCCTAAATCGAAATCACTGATTTTGAATCAAGTGCAAGGAGCGAGGAGAAAATCGTAGTTTTAACTACCTTTTCGACAAGCGACAAAGCAATTGGTCAAAATCAGGACTCCTGAAAGGTAAGGAAATTTTAATCATATTCTGCGTTACGCCTCCTCGGAATGGTCATGCCATTCCTCGTCGGCAATCCTTGAATCTGATATAAAATTTCTCTTATCGATTAGGGGAGGATATATAAAAAGGACCGCACAGGCCCATAGACGCCAACGGAAAAACCGGCTGGCTGGAGATTATCCTCGACGGGACTTACTTCGCCCTCCGAAGTTTTAACGAAGGAGGGTTACTTACTGCCCGTTGTCTACGGAACTCTATTAGATTATCTGAAAATTTTCCGAAAGTCAACAGCTTTCCGTAAAATAAAATCCGCCTTCAGGCGGATATATTTCACTGTTTTTTACGGAAAACTACGAATTTTTTAACTCCTTCGGTCTTAAGGCAGATCGATACGATATCGCCCAGCACAATCTGCTTGCTGAATTTCAGCAAACCCAGCTGTCCGCGGATATACTTATCAAACTTCCGCTTAAGGAGGCGGATTCCGTGCTCGGCATGATCGCTTCCTTCCGCGACAAGATATTTCTTCACATCATCATCAATGGAAAGCTTGACCGGGAATGTCCCCTTCAATTCCTCCTGGAAATCCCTGATGAATATTTCCAAAATCTTCAGAAGCGTTTCCTCGGAATATTCTTTGAAAATCTCCACCCGGTCGAGATGACTCAAGAGCCGCTTGGAAAAATGGTCGTTTATCTCTTCAATCGTCTTGAGATATCTGCGATTTTCCTCTCCGGCATTACCTGTCAGATTGGAGTCTTCGGCAAAACCAAGTTTCTTCATCCTCTTGCCGCTTTTGAGATTGACGCAGTCATTGCTGGTTATGAAAATTATCGAATTCCTGAATGAAACCACCGACTGTTCTTCTCCGAACCCCCGTATCTGGAGGCCGCGCTCCAAAATCCTGGATAATTCATCCTGGACTTCTGGCCGTCCGTCCTCGATATGGTCAAAAACGACTACGGACCTGAATCCGATCAGGATTGGCTGGGACTTTTTCAGAAAATTCTTAAATTCCTTATCCGCCGCTTCATATTGAGCGCGCAATTCTTCCATCTTCGCATCATCGGCTCCGGAATTTTCCGCTACGGCAAGCGCCTGCATCGCTCTGGTCTTTTTTTCGGAATTGGCATTATGCACGTCCAGTATTTTCCTGGCCTGCTCGCTAGACGCCCGCACATGGAAATAATCATATTTATTGATATCCCATTGGCTAATGGTGTATTCGAAAAAATCACTGCAAGGCACGATAGTCAGCGAATCAGGCGAACCGAAAAGGAACTCCGCCAATATTTTTGCCAGAAGAGTTTTCCCGGATGCGGCGCCGCCGATCACAAGCGACACATAGATGGGTTTGTCTTCGACCCGCAAGCCGGAAGCCTGCAAATCGAGCGCTTTCGCGACTCTCCGGATGGCCTTATCCTGTCCGATCATTTTTCCGGAGGCGAATTTTACGAATTTTCTTCCGACCTCTCCGAGGGATTGATTATCCAGATCTTTCCATTCGGCCATTTTTCCATTCCGTATAATCAAAGAACTTATCATTAAATATACTCCCGGGAATCATAAAAAACAACTATTTCCGTTTATAAAAAAATAAGCCCCGATACGCTTGCGCGTATCGGGGCAACAACTTATTTCTTATCGATCCCGAGCTCTTTCAAATGAACTTCGAAGACTTTATCGGGCTTAACCGACTTATTCGGATTCTTACCGCGCAGACCGCTCTCGGTAATAAGCATCCTGCCCTTATAAGACCACATGCGGCGGACACCGACTCCGAAGTCGACGATCTTACCCTTCTTGCTTTCGAAGTCGCTCTTGCACTTGAGCGTAGGCAGCATATCCGAAGCCCGGAGACCGAGATCCGAATCATACTGCTCAACCTGCTCCTCAACATGGAAGTTTCCGACGATCTTCTGATGGACTCCGCCAAACTGCGCCAAAGCCCTTTCAGGCCAAGCGCTGTTAGCCGCAGTGCGACCGGCATGGTAGTGAATGCCGCCGATCTTCATACCCGACTGGAAGGTGTACTCATCGTCCTCAGTGAACGCTAGAACCTTCTTGTCAGCCAAGTTCCTTAAAGAAAGCATCGTCATGACCGGCAAACCCTTCTTTCTGAGAATCTCATCGACTCCCTCAGTCACCAGCTTCCTCATCAAAACATCGAAGAGAGCCAGTGAATCAAGGCCGATATCCAATTCCCAGTCGTCATGGTTGCCGCAGATGTAGATGAATACGACCAGATGCTTAGAAACAAGTTCCTCGACTTCCGCCAAGGAAATTTTCTTCACATCCTTACCCTCCAGCGCTTTATCCAAACGCTTTTCGAGCGCCCGGAGCATAGTCGTAGAGAGCATATGAGCCGCAAGCTTCTCCATCTTCGTATAATTGAACCCGGGAAGAACTTCCTTCCTCCGATCCAAGTCATGCTTCAATCCTTCGATTGTATCGCCGGCATCGAAGAGAACATCGGCGCCGACTTCTACGAGAATATCCGCAAGTTCAGTTACGATGAAGCATTCAGCGGTATGAACTGACCCAGCGTGAGCGCAAGAGAAACCGACAACAGTATCCAAAGACCAACCGAGGCCGTCTTCCGGCCAGCTGAAGCGGAGCATCTTCTGCATCCACTCAGGGTCGAACGAATACTGCGTCGACTGCTCGTTATACAGCAAGCTGGACTTCGAATTTTTCCGACCGAGAAGCTCCTTAAGCTCCTTTTCCAAGATATCGCGTGGGATTCCGAGTTCGTCTTCCCACTGGCCGATATGCCGTGAACCATGGATCTTGAGATCCTCGAGGATCAACGCCTGAACTTTCGAGCAATTCGCCGGAAGAGTGATCATAGACCGCTCATTCGTCGTAAGATGCTTGAAGTCATAAGTACGAACCTCGTTACGATCCTTACCGAACCAAACGATTCGGACACCGATCATGTTCTCGCCGGTAGTCGTGTCCTCCAACTTATGGAGGGCAGGCAGAGAGATCCTCTGAAATTTCTTGGAACCCTTGCCGCGATTCAAACTGGACCCGAAACATCCGACTACATACATGTCCGGAGGATTCTTCGACCCTCGCTTGAGATCATCACCGACCAACCGGTCGGGATAAGAACTGTAAACAGGAGAGCGCCAAACGGCCTTCTCCGGAGTCAGCAGCACAACACCTTTGCCGCACTTCTTCAGCTGGGCATAAGCGCGAGTCTGTCCGTAATACAGGACATCCCGCTCTTTCTTGCGCAATTCCACAAGCCGCAACGCGACCTGATGACCGACGCTTCCGTCATAAGCCGGACTGGTGACAATGTAAACCTTCACCTTTCGCCCGTCTTTGTTCTGGAAATGAGGAAGATCCTCAGAGAGCTCTTTCGAAAGCTGCTCAACGATTTCAGACGAGATGACAGCAAGCTTGCGAGGCTTGAGTTGGGACAGCTTCTCTTTAAGATCAGCCATCTTCTGCTCGAGCTTTTCCTTCTCACCTTCCAACTTGCTCTTATCCGTCTTTTTCTTATCGTCCTTGAGTTTGGACTGCATGTCTGCCCACTTTGAAACAAGCTCAGCGAGCTCTTCCTTCACCGCATCATAAGCGAGTTGCTCCCGAGTATGGATCTCCTGGATCCGCTTGGCAACACCGCGCTTGCTGACGAGTCCGCCGACCAAATAAACGCAGTCGACGTTCGCATTCCGGAAACAGCTTTCCGCTAAAAGCAACAGCCCCTTTCGGTAGCCGTCGCTTCCGGCATCGATTCGGGACAGAAATCCGGCGACGTCAGTTCCCGTCTGCTTGAGCAGAGGAGAATGAACGACGGCCGGAACCGCCTTAGGTTTCTTTTCCATGGCAGCCTCCTTTTCTGATTTTAAGTTATCAGAGTTCTGCCTATACTGTAAGATTTTTCTCCCTGAAAGTCAATGGAAAATCGCTTAAAAAACATCCGTGGAAAATAGAAAAATATAAAGAGACGGCAAATGGCTTTTGGATGAGTTAAAACGCCTAGCTAAAGAATCTGAATCCCGATAATATCGGGATTTTTTATTTTTTCCGAAAGTATTACTGGTCGATTTGTATGATTTTAGCAAAAGAAAAAGCCACCTCGTTTGGTGGCTAAATTACTTAACGCTCTGCCCTTCCGTTATTTTTTAATCTAGGAACAGCGCCCTTGCCAGAACTTTCCTCAAATTTAGAGACGATAAGATTGTAATCTTTTGTCCCTTTGGTGGAATTAACCAAAATAGTTGGGCAAAACAACTCTCCCATTCCACCAGTTACTAGCCGTAGTATGGGGGCGGAATCTTTCACATGTAAAAACCAAAGTTCAGGAAAATTTGAAAAATGTTTGAAGGCGGTTACCTCAACCTCTGGATTATGCTGTGCTGGCAAAGATCTCTTCAGCTCTTCGGGTGTCATCGGATGGAAATCGCTTAAAAGATACTCTTGCTCCTGGATTTCTAATCCTGTAGCTATTCTGACTTTGAATTTTTCCTTATCAATAAGCACCTCGATTTCTCCAAGACCTACGGCAGATTCGTCGGTTGGCGAAAGTCCGAGATAAAGCCCTTCGAATTCTTTCATCACTACTCCTTTTTATGAACTTTATATATATAAATATAAAAATACCAGAAAGTCAATCTATTCGCTGGCCGCTTGGGATGATGTGGGAACTTTTTTACTTGAAGAAACTGACTTCATAAGTTAGTATATAAAAAGCTATTTTATTTAATAAGAGCCGCCTGAATGTCCGAAGCTAACATATTTAGTGATCAAAATAAGCCATTTCTGAAAGGACAAGTAAATGCGATCTTAAGAGCCCTTTTAATAGCTAGAGGAATACTGCCGTTGAAATTAAAATTTGCCGATATAACTTCCCTGCTGGCTGATGCTGAAAAGAAATCAGAATTCACATGTGGCTTTGTTCTATTAAATGATGACAAGGAATATAAAGCAAAGCTAAGACAATACATGATTAAAGAAGGATTTTTAGATTCAGATAATAAAGATTACATTTCACTACTTCCAAAAGGTGAAATAATCGGAAAAGAAAATCCACTTCCTACGGCGATAGAACGCTACTTTGGTTGCAAATAAATTTAAACCGCAATAAGCGGTTTTTTATTTGCAAACTTTGCGGGGGCGCTCGGATTCGAACCGAGATACCTGGTTTTGGAGACCAGAGTCCTGCCGTTGGACGACACCCCCAGAGAATACTTTAAATAATAGTTAAAAATAGCCAATCTCGCAAGTAAAAAGAAATGACTTACGCCACCGGCCAGACATACGGAAGATCTCCTGAAATATTTTTGAAATATTTACCGTAATGTCCTGCGTCTTTACGCACTAAATTAGATTTATGACTTAGGTGAAACTTTCTTTTACCGAGCCAATCCGGACGGTCGGTTCTCTTTTCTAAATCATAAAATCTTCCGATTTTTTCCAGGCAACTATCCTTATATCCCCGGCTAATCCATTCCCGACATACAGCCATACCGTATAATGCCAAAGAATTTTCGTGCCCGCGCCACATTTTGGTCGCCGGATGATTCGCCCAGCCGGTTTTCTTTCCGCTTAATGCGAGCAGGATCTGGTAAGTTTCTACGCGCTGCTTACCGAGGCGTTGCCGGTCAAGGACTTTTGCGGATCTGGCGAATGAAGGGAATGGTAAAAATGTCTGCATATATTTACTAAAAGCCGCCATTGCTGGCGGCTCCTGATTACTTTTTGGCTTCTTTGTGAGTATTGTGCTTCCTGCAATGCTTGCACCATTTACTCATCTCAATCTTCCGCTCAACAAGCTTCTTATTTTTACGGGAATGATAATTGACCATCTTACAGACTTCGCAACGGAGTCTTATTAAGTTCTTCGAAAATTTGGAATCTGCCATACGTTGGATTATATTACCCTATTGTATTAATAAAATCAACTGCCGTAATTTAATGTATCTTTTATCGATATTGAAAGCTGTTTTCTGCCAAATCCGCTTTTTAAAAATACTTCACGAGCCTGCGCATCGCTTTTACTTATGAAATACTCGTAATGAATGAGTTTCAGCGGTCGCCTAGGGGAAGTAGACCTAACTTCTCCACGAGCGTGCTCACCCAATCTCCTTCTTAAGTCAGTTGTGTATCCTGTATAAAATTTCTTATCTCTTAACGAAATAAGTGTGTATACGTAATATCGATCCATGGATCGGCGAAGTCTGACTTCGCTGCTAAATTTAGAATTATATACTGCCCGGAACCAAGTCGAACTTGGCTCCCCGCTCCAACAGGGGGACCCAGTTGGACTGGGGGAGCCGATGGTCGGGATTGAACCGACGACCTACTCCTTACCATGGAGTTGCTCTGCCACTGAGCTACATCGGCACTAAAATAGATTTTATAACAGATTTTTAAATATTACAAATGAAAAGCGGCCTTATGAGGCCGCAGGCTTTCTGTAGATTTCGTTTATCTGATCTTCGCTCAATCCCAGGACTTCCCTGTAATAACGCTTGGATTCCCGAACCCGGCGCTTTTTCAGATATAACCGTATTTTAAACATCCGATCTGTAAACAATCCCGGAGAAATCTGCTTCCAGGAAACGCCGTTTGGATACATTTTTCTCCGTCGCCGGTCGATTTTTCTCCTCTTAATCAGATTCCGTATCCACTGTATCAAGGCCATACGATCTTCCGATTTGAAGATTGCTGTCCGAAATATAACCCTTAATACGGTTAAAATCAACTGATCCGACTTGGAGCCACCTCCCGGATTTGAACCGGAGACCTTCTCTTTATCCCGCACTAAATCGAGAATTGCTTGCCTAAATTTGAGCCGGAGAGAGGAATCGAACCTCCAACCTCTGCTTTACAAAAGCATTGCTCTGCCGTTGAGCTACTCCGGCAAGTCATGATAATTCTCGATTAGTGACGGGACTCCGCAAAACTGTCGCTATGCCGTTGATCTGGAGCGACATAAATCCAGAATATAGAAAATAACCCGCAGGCGCAAGTTAGATCAATTTTGTGGGCAGAGAGGGATTCGAACCCCCGAAGGCATAAAGCCAACGCGTCTACAGCG
>CAYHBW010000010.1:0-23154 GCA_964355085.1 uncultured Candidatus Saccharibacteria bacterium | reverse complement strand
TTCAGGGCGCGCGCGGCATACCGGCCGACGACTTTTCCAGAAATCCTGTTGACGAATATATCTGGCTGGAAAACGCCTATTCACCTGCCGACCGGGCCGGAACGTCAATATTCATTTACAGATTGTAAAAACGGCCGCCATGGGCCGTTTTTATACCGCTCAATCAGAATGTTTTGTAGTAAATCCGGTTTTCCACGCGGAGATCGATGTACTTGTAATTTTCAGCTCTTCCTTTTCCGATCAATGATTTGAGCGAACTGATATTCGCTTCGGGATCGAATCTTATGCTGAACAGGATGTCCGGGCCTGAATAATTCTGCACCCTGATTTCCTGGAGTTTCGGATCGAAATTTATTTTTTTTATGGCCAGGCCGATATTTCCCAGGTTCTCAATTATTTTCACTATGTTCCCGATGAAGCGGTCTTCGGAAATTTTCGAACCGACGATCATATTTCCAGGCTCGGTTCCGAAAATAGTGAGAATGAGAGACCCTTCCGCCTGCGGCGCATGGTCGAAAATCATCCCCCGATCGTCTATCCAACCGCAATTTCCGGATGATCCGCACCAGATCGCCACACGCACCCTTTCTTTCACGGAAATATCCACTGATTGACGGATCCAGTCGCGGCGGACATTGGCTTCCAGGAGGGCTGTTTTTGAAGTGTCCGGAATTCTGACATTCCAGGAAAGAATATTGTTTCTACCGAGAAAAATCTTCATCCTCGAGGTGAGGGTCAGCGGTTCCAGTATCCCGACTATTCTGTCTTTAGTGAGATGTTCCTTGCCGAGGATATTGAAATTTCTTATTTTGAAAACCGGCGAAAAATGGACGATATAGAAGATTCCGGTGAAAAACAGGAAAATTCCGCTGAAAATAAGATAAGCGCGTATGCGCATTTTCCGGCTCCTTCTTTTGCTGCTGAATTTATTAAAATTCGGATCCATCCCACACATAACTTACACCACTAAGCTTGCGCGAAGCCTTTCTTTTATCCTTCGCAACCCTTGTGCGTGCAGTTTTAATGATTGCTCACGACTACGAGCATATTTTTCCGATCTATATCCTTCGCAATAAATTAATTCCCACGGGCTGTATTTTTTAGTATAAGCCGATTCATTTTGATTATGTTCTTTAAGCCGCTTATCCAAATCATAAGTATATCCTATGTATAAAGTTTTGTTTTTTAAAGATTGAAGCATATATACGTAAAACATAATCAAAATCAGTGTAAGTTATGTGTGGTATCCATGTTCATTTAATGATCCTTTCAATAAGAGGGTTGATTCTCGTGATCAATTCGTAATGTATTGTTCCGCATTTTTGGGCGACATCAAAGGCGCCTAATTCTTCATTCTTCTGTTTTCCGATGATGGTCGCCCGGTCGCCGGTTTTGCACCGGATTCCGCTGACATCGACGATCAAGAGGTCCATTGAAACCCTTCCGAGAACTTTGGCGCGCTTTCCGTTTATGAGAACTTCGCCGGTTCCTGAAAGATTTCTAGGAAATCCGTGCCAGTAACCGATCGGGATGACGGCTATTTTGGCCGGCCGGCTGACGCGCTCGGAAAGATCATAACCGACGTAATCCCCTTTTTTGAGGGATTTTATTTCGCTTATAAGGGAGTGCCAGGAAAGAACCGGTTTAAGCCGGACGGTTTTTTTCTGAATCTGAAGTTCTTTGGATGGCCAAAGCCCGTAAAGGCCGATTCCGATGCGGACCGCGTCAAGATGATATTTCCGGTCAGCCAGAGTTCCGCCGGTCGCAGAAGCGTGCTTCATCAGATTCCTGAAGCCGGATTTTTCAAGCATTGAAATCGCTTTTTTGAAAGCGGAGAATTGCAGATCTGTGTAAGTCGGGTAATTGATGTCTTTTGCGGAAGCGAAATGAGTGAACACTCCCTTCAGATTATCCCGGAGATTCGAAGATTTTACTATTTTTATTACGTCGGGTATTTCGGCGACCTTGAACCCCTGTCTGTGCATGCCGGTGTCTATTTTGAGGTGGAACTCCGGCCTGTTTTTGGAATTTGCGATATTTTTAAGTGCGTCAAAATTTGAAATACTAATGATTATCGAGTTTTCAGACGCATCGTTTATAATGCCTGGCATTGTCGGCCCAAGCACAAGAACCGGATTTTTAAGGCCGTTTTTGCGCAATTTAAGGCCTTCCGGAACGCTATCAACGCAGAAACCGTCCACGCCCGGGGCGGCAATCTGCGCAAAAGCCGTAAGCCCGTGTCCGTATGCGTTTGATTTGACTACCGATAAAAGTTTCGTTTTGGGCGCAAGAATTCCGCGTATGGATTTTACGTTGCTGTCGACCGATTTTCTGCTGATTTCCACCCAAGTCTTCAATTTACCCATCTCTAATAATTTAATATAAAAACCGTCCGTTAGCCACCCTTCACATAAAAAAGCGCAGCTCACTTGCGAGCTGCGCATCCTACTGTCTCCATCTCCAGGTGTCCGGTTATTTCCAGCAGCGCCTGCTTGGATTCCCGGTCGATTCTCATTTTGTGTCCGCCCAATCCGTCGATATTGTTTTTCATGATGGAATTGCTTTCTGAAGAATGCGGTATGCCGTAAAGATGGGCGTTTTCATGGACAAGAAGCTGGGCGAATCTTTTCCGGTAAAAATTATTCGCCACGCCCCTCACTCTTTCGTCCGAATCATATTTATTCAGGTTTATCCCGAGATTCAGGACTATCGTCCCGTTCCCCTGGCCTGCCTTCCAAAAAGATTTACCGGACATATCCTCGATTCCGCTTGCAGTAATGAAAATAAGGATATCCGGATCATATTGTTTTCTGACTGATGCTGATTTCGGTCCCATCTCATTGGCAAGGCACCGGGATTCGTCGGAGAATTTAGCGTCCCGGAATCTGCATTCTTCAGAGAAGGTATCCCAGCTGCGGAATCTGACGCTGCCCGCGCCGTATCTGACCCTTATTCCGTTTTCTTTCCAGACCTCATTCGCTTTCAGAAGTATGCTGTTTATGTTTATCCGGAAGCGTTTCAGCGATCTGACCGCCCTGTCATCCATGAAAATGATAAGGTTTTTCTCGGATCTGTATCCGCACGGAGGTTTTTCGATATACAGGCCGGATATCGAATTCTGGCGGGTGATCGTATTCAGAAGCCATAAACCTGACGCGCCAGCCGCTAAGACAGCCGCTGCCAGGGCGAGACGGGAAAGCCGTAATTCAGGCCTCATTGTAGGTCCTATGTCAATTTCCTGCTGATTTCAGTATAAGGCAGGCGTCTTTTATTATCCAATATTTTCCGCTCCGATTTCTTCCTCCCCGATGTATTTCCGCAGAGCTTCCGGTACGCGGATCGTCCCTTTTTCTGTCTGATAATTTTCGATTATCGCAATGAGTATCCGGCCGATTGCAAAAGCTGTCGCGTCATTCATGTGGACGAGCTCGGATTCCCCGTTGTTTCTTTTTACCCGGGTTTTAAGCCGACGGGATTGGTAATCGGTCATGAGATCGGAAGTGTGTGTTTCGCGGTATCTGTTCTGTCCCGGCATCCAGGTTTCGATGTCTATCTGCCTGGCGTCCGGTCCGCCCATGTCGCCCGTACAGACGGAAATGACCTGATAAGGAAGTTCGAGGGTCTGCAGAAGATATTCCTGGATGCTGACGATGAAATCCTGTTCTTGCCTGGAAAGCTCCGGAAGCGTGAAAGATTCGATTTCAATCTTATCGAACTGATGGACGCGCAGAATTCCCTGGACATCTTTTCCGTAACTGCCGGCTTCACGGCGGAATGCGGAGGAAAATCCGACGTACCTTATCGGTAGTTTTGATTCAGGAATTGATTCGTCCATATGAAGCGGACCGAGCGTATGCTCGGCGCTTCCGACGAGATAGAGATTGTCCTTCGGAAGATAGAACCTTTCATCTTCCTGTCCAGGATCGAGCCGGGCCATGCGCGTGAAGGTTTCCGGATTTATCATGACCGGCGGGATGACCGGAATGAACGGGGTTGCCGGAAAATCCGGTCCGATCTTCACGGCCATTTTTTTGATGAAGTCCTTATCGGAGAGCAAGGAAAAAACATGCTGGACGATTGCGAATTCCATCATGGCCAATTTTCCTTTGAGGTAGTTGAATCTGGAACCGGTCACTTTGCTGGCGGTTTTCGTATCGATCAGATCCAGCGCTTCGCCGAGTTGCATGTGGTCTTTCGGTTTGAAGGTGAATTTCGGAATCTCGCCCCAGCTCCGGATAACTTTATTGTCGGTCTCATCTTTTCCGACCGGAACATCCTCAAAGGGAAGATTCGGAATTTTATAAAGCAATTCCGTCCGTTGTTTTTCAATTTCAGCCAATTCGGATTCCAGCTCCTTGAGCTTTTCCTTCAGTTTTTTCGCCTCCTCGATTTTTTTCGCCTCGCCGAGTTTTTTCTGTTCAGATCTTGTTTCGTCGAATTTGGTCGTCAAAACTCTCCACTTTCCGTCGAGTTCAAGAAATCTGTCCACTAGAGCAGGATCGGATTTCTTCGAGGAAATCCCCTTTTTGACTTCCTCCGGACTGGTCCGTATTTTATTCACATCCAACATGTAAATTATTATAACCTATTTCTGCATAAAAAAAAGCTCCGTTTCCGGAGCTAAAGGACATTCGGGTGGAGTTTGAGGAATCTTGCCGGGATGACGACGGATCTGCCGATGTATCTGTCTTCGACATCCGCATCCCGTGATTCATCAATCTTGACCAGCGGGCCGTTGCCGCAACCATGGTCGGTTGCGCAGAACATCTGCCGGTCATCGATCAGCGTGAAGCTGGTGCCTTTTTTGAGTCTGATCTTTTCCGGTTCCGCGTTATATTCCGGCACAAGAATGAGGGTGACATCCCTTTTGAGCTGCAGCTGGCATTTCAGATGGATTGGGCGTTCGGACGATTTGAATTCTTCACCGCTTTTGCCCATGGTCGCCTCCCTGCTATTTTTCAGAAAAAGAAAAAGACCCTTATTTCCATGACTTCCATCTCAAAGATCAAAACTTCGGCCGGAGGCCTTGGTTCGATCCTTAGGGATAGAGTCGACAGACGCAAGAGTCTTTGCCCTTTCCTTTCCGGGATTGAATTCATTAAATCATAAGCGCTGATGGAATGCAAATTTGACCTGAACTTTAAAATATTATAAATTATATCCAGATTGGAATTCAGCTAAACCGGATATATGAATATCCTTGCTGTCATTCTGGCTCTTTTACAGCTTTCGTCATACGGCGATGATCTGGCTCCAGACGGATTTGACGGCACTACCCCGTTCGTTTATATAGGTCAAAACCGCTGGGAATTTGAAATTGACAATGCTTTCATCACGGACGAGCTTTGGCCGGAAATCCTGAAAATAACCGGTTCCGATACCAGCGCGAAGTTCCCGGAAAGCATAGATTTCATCTATTCCGCGAACGATCAGAAATCGGAGCTCAAAAACGGCGTTAAAAATCTGACTTTGGGAACGTATCATATCAGGAAACGCCGCATCAGCATCTATGTCCTCAACATTTTCCGTTCAGGATTGGATTTTTCCGAATCGAAGAAAATCCCTTCCGCGAAAGAAGATTGTCCGGTTTATCTGTACAATGTGGTCGCCCACGAGCTCCTGCACCATGTCTATGGATTGAGCTCGGTTTATTCGGCCGCCGAGGAGCACAGAAGGATGAAAGAGTCGGGAAATCTGTCGGCGGCTGCCGAATTCATAAAAAAGAAATTCAACTCTCCCGGCTATGCCAAGGCCATGTCATTCAACTCTCTGAATTTCGCCATGAGGCATAATCTGCATGTCGCGAAATAAAATACCCCGGACTTCCGGGGTATTATTTTTCATTTTTCGGCTTCATTAGGGGAAAAATCTGGGATTCCCTTGCGGTTTTATTGATCAGGAAGCTGAAAACCCGCTCACTCATTCCGAATCCGCAGGTGGGCGGCATGCCGTACTGTAGGGCCTCAAGGAAGTCTTCGTCTTTTCTCTGGGCTTCTTCGTCGCCTTCTTCCCGCAGCTTCATCTGGGCGTTGAACCTTTCTTCCTGATCAACCGGGTCGTTCAGCTCGCTGTATCCGTTGCCGAGTTCCGAGCCGGCGATTATAACCTGGAATCTCTGCGTGAGCTGCGGATTTTTCTCGTCTTTTTTAGCCAGCGGCGAAACTTCAACAGGCACTCCGGTCAGAAAGCCCGGACCGCCGATCTGGCGCCGACAATATTTCCAAAGATTGTCTATGGCGCGGGTGATATTGAATCCTTTTTTGTCGTAATGGATTTTAAGATCCTTAAGTTTAGCTTCTATTTCCTTCAGGTCGGTCTTCAGTATGTCCACGCCGGTATATTTGAGGACAGTACTCCTGTAATCATAGCGCTCCCATTTTTTCCCGAGATTGACATTGAATTCCCCGATTTTGAATTTCATGGTGCCGAAGGTCTCTTTTGCGGTTGTTTTGAAAAGATTTTCCACCAGCTCCATTCCCATTTCATAGTCCGCGTATGCCCAATAAAATTCCATCTGGGTGTAATCCTGCAGATGTTCGGCGTCCATTCCTTCGTTCCGGAACTGGCGTCCGATTTCAAAAGTTTTTTCAAATCCGGCAACCATGAGTTTTTTCTGCCAGAGTTCCCCCATTGAGATGCGCAAAAACACGTCCATATCCAGGGCGTTGTGATGAGTCGCGAATGGACGGGCATCGGCTCCGCCCGGCATTGTTTCCAGTACGGGAGTCTCCACTTCCAGGAAATCCCTGTCCATCAGGAATTTTCGGATCGAGTTCCAGAATTTCGATCTTTTTTCCACCATATCTTTAACCTCCGGGTTAAAAAGGATGTCCAGATAGCGCTTACGCAGTTTTTCCTCTTCATCGCGGAATCCGTACCAGGTTGTCGGGAGAGGGCGGAGGGATTTCGTTGCGATGCGCAGATCGGAAACTTCGATGCTCTTTTCTCCTTTTTTGGTCGTGAACGGCCTGCCGGTGGCTGAAATAAAATCTCCGATATCCAGATTATCCTTGTATAAGCTGAAATCGGATAATTTCTTCTTACTGGCTACGGCCTGTATTTTTCCGGAAGCATCCTGAATATCCAAAAACATCACTCCGCCTTGGGCGCGTTTTCCCATGATTCTCCCGGCTACCGAGACATTTTTTCTCAATAAAGCGCAGATGGTGAAGTACTTTATCACCCGGTCAATCCCGCTTATTCTCGGGACTTTCGCCGGGTATGGATTTTTACCGGCCGCCAGAAGCGCCTCCCGTTTTTTCAGTCTTTCGCCGATGATATCCTCCAGCATAATTTGTTCAAAATCCGGCCTTAACTGATTGAAAGAATCAGATATTCAACTTTGCCTTTCGGAACCGAGACCGTCACTTTTTCTCCGGCTTTTTTCCCGAGAAATGCGCGGCCGAGCGGAGACTCGTTTGAAATGAATCCGCTGCCGGGATTCGCTTCGTTCGATCCGACTATCGTAAGCTTCATTCTCTGGCCTCCTTTTTCCACCTCTACCGTCGATCCTATCGAAACATCTGAAGTTGAGGAGGATTTCTCGATTATTTCGGCAGTT
This sequence comes from uncultured Candidatus Saccharibacteria bacterium, assembly GCA_964355085.1. GTDB lineage: Bacteria > Patescibacteriota > Minisyncoccia > UBA6257 > 02-FULL-45-10c > REEB48. The sequence continues at coordinate 15,593 of CAYHBW010000010.1, read as the reverse complement.
TTAATCATGTCCTCAAGTTCGCCGATCCTGGTTTCAACCTGCGCCTGTTCTTCGCGGGCTTCGAAATATTCCGAATTCTCGGAAAGGTCTCCAAGTTCTTTCGCTCTTTTCAGTCTTTCTCCGACTTCGATCCTCTTGCGCCCTTTGAGGTCTGCAAGCTCCTGTTTCAATTCTTCAAGTTTCTCTTTTGTAACGTATTGCTTATCCATGATTGAATAGTTATTAGTTATTAGTTAAATCATAGGCCTTTCTCCACAGCCACCAACGTACTTTAGCAGTTTCCAGGAGAACTTGCAAATAAGCTGAAAGCCGGACGTGCGTGCGCGGATCATTCACCCAGAAAACAGGCATTTCCTTCACCGGATAACCTAATTCTCTGGCTAGGACCAATGCTTCGGCGTCAAAACCCCAGCGGTCGATCTTGGTAATGGAAAAAATCTTTTGGGCGGCTTCATCTGAAAAGCATTTGAATCCGCATTGCGTGTCCCAGATGCCAGGCACGAGCAAGGCCTGGATTATGAGATTTCCGATATTGCCTAGAAATCTCTTATAGAACGGCTGCGGAGGAAGAGTTCTCGCGCCTTTGACATCGCGGGAGCCGATTACCACTTCATATCCTTCTTTGAAATAAGGGATCATCTTATTGAATTCCACGACCGCAGTAGAATTGTCAGCATCCATGAAAAGCCGCCAAGTTCCTTTTGCGAGAATCATCCCCTGTCTGACGGCGGCGCCTTTTCCTTTATTTTCCTTATTATCGATGAGCTTCAGATTTTCCACTAATGGAGCGAATCTGCGGACTATCTCCGCTGTTTCGTCGGTTGATCCGTCATTGATAACCAGGATTTCATAGGAATATTCCTGCTGCTCAAGGTGTTTATCAACGTCAATAAGCGTAAGCGGAAGGCGCTTCGCTTCGTTATAGGCCGGAATTATCACGGAGAGAAAAGGTTTGGCCATTACAGTAATTATAACAAAAATCAGGATAGGACGCGCACATCGGGAAATGAAAACCCGCCTTTTATTGGCGGGGGTTTTCAGATTTTTATACGCTATTTTAGCTATCGTCAGCCAATACAGCGGGAATGCTCCCAGGAATATGGCGATCGGAGGCGCGAATTTCATGCAAATGAAGATGCCGATGACATGGAGAACGCACATGAGAACGGCGAATCTGAAGCAGAAAGCCGGCGTCAAAAGCATACTTCTCCGTGAATTTGGAACTGTAATGAGATTATATGCGAAATCCTATTGCGTCAATATCTCCTGTCCCTTTTCCGTTATCAGGACCGTGTGCTCGAAGTGCGCGGACAAGCTTTTGTCGCGCGTCGCATAACTGTCGTCAGACAGCTGGGTGATGTAGGCGTCGCCGGCGCTGACCATCGGTTCGATGGCAAGAACCATTCCCGGCTTTAGTTTGAGGCCGGTATTTTTCTGCCCTTCGTTGAAAACCGGAGGATCTTCGTGAAGCTCTATCCCGACTCCGTGTCCGGTAAGTCCCTTGACGACTTTAAATCCTCTTTTTGTCACATAATTATTGATAGTCCAGCCGAGGTCTCCGAGAGTTTTGCCCGCTTTGCATTCTTTTATCCCGAGAGTCAGGGCATGGTGCGTTGTTTCAATCAATTCGCGGGCTTCTTTGCTTATTTTCCCGACTCCGACCGTAAAAGCCGCGTCGGCGATGAATCCGTTGTATGTCACGCCGAAGTCGAGTGATACGATGTCCCCTGATTTAAGCTTATACCCGGTAGGGATTCCATGGACTACGATTTCATTCACAGAAGCGCAAATCGAAGCCGGAAACGGCCTGTCCGCTCCATACGGCCGGTAACCGAGGAAGGTCGGCTCAGCGCCGGCTTCTTCGATGAGTCTTCTGGTCAGTGTATCCAGTTCTTTGAGCGTGATTCCTTCCTTCACTTCGCTTCTGACTTTTTTCGAAACATTTGCTAGAATTTTTCCGGCAACCCTGATATTTTTTATTTGTTCAGCGGTCTTTATCATGCGCGGGTCTAAAGATTCTGCAGTTTGAGTTTCCTGATTATCTCATCAAAAACCTGGTGCGGCATCGGCCGGCCGTTTATTTCCGCGATCCTGTATTTTTTATTTTTAAGCGCAGCTATGATCGGCTTGGTCCGGTTGTTGTATTCAGTTATTCTCGTGTGGAACACTTTCGGATTATCAAGCGTTCTCTGGATGAGCTTCCCTCCGCAAAGCGGGCATAATTTATGTCTGTGATTGGAATCTAAATAGAGCAGTCCGGTTCCGCATACCGAACATACCCGCCGTTTGGCGTTTCTTTTGATGGATGCTTCCGGCCTTATTTTAAGATAAAGAAAGACAAGATTTTTTCTGCCGTACTTTTTTTCAAGCGTTTCTATCAATCCGCTGTTTTTTTTGTCGCCGAAGGCCTCGAACATCGTTCTCGGGGATCCGCTGAAGGCCAGGCCGAATCCGGCGCTGGCAAGTTGTCCGGATTTCTTTTTTATAGTTTCCAGAACCCAGTTCGGGGTGCATAATATTCCTGAATCGAAATTTTTCATTTCCCTCCGGATTACCGCGTCTGTTCTGTTAGCCGGATCATGGACGACGCGTTCAATATATTTTCCGGTATCAAAATGATACAGTCCGAATCTGGCTGCAAGAAGATTGGCCTGCGTCCCCTTTCCCGCTCCGGGCGGACCGTAGATGATGAATACTTTTCGCATTGGTTCAATTTATCTAAGCATTATAGCATAAGAAATAAAAAAATCCCTTTCAGGATTTTTTCAGCGATACTCTTCAGATGCCTTCGTATTCCCGAAGGACAAGCTGTGAATTTATCTGTTTCATGATTTCCAGCGCGACAGAGACTACGATCAGAAGCGCGGTGCCGCCTATTGAGAGGAGTTGAATGCCCGTCAGGATCTGCGTAAGTCCAGGCAGGACTGCGATTACGCCGAGAAACAGAGCTCCGAAAAGAGTCGTGCGATTGATCACTTTTTCAAGATATTCGCCTGATGGCTGTCCCGGGCGGATGCCGGGAATGAAACCGCCGCTGCGCTGGAGATTTTTGGAAATTTCCTGCGGATCGAATGTGACGGCCGTATAGAAATAAGTGAACAGGACGACCAAGGCGAAATACATGGCATTGTAGATAACCTGGTTTCCGATATAGCGGTTGACCAGCTCATTCAGTCTGATGGACAGATCCGGAGAGAACAGGGCGGATATTTGCGCTATGAATTGCGGGAAGATGAGAAGCGACACGGCGAATATGATCGGAATGACGCCGGCCTGGTTTACTTTGAGCGGAAGATAACTGGAAGATCCGCCGAATACTCTGTTGCCCCTGACGCGCTTTGAATAGGAAACCGGAATTTTCCGCTCTCCCTCGCTGATGAAGACCACTCCGCCGATCACGATCACGCTTAAAATTGCGAAGGCGAGATAGGTTGGAAGCTGGCTCGGATCATATGTCAGGAGAGTCTGCTGGATGACGCTTGGCAATCTGCTGACGATACCGGCGAAGATTATAAGGGATACCCCGTTTCCGACTTTCTGTTCGGAAATCATTTCTCCCAGCCAGACCAGAAGCATCGATCCGGCTGATACTATGAGAATATTTCTTACCGTATCGAATGCGGAAAGCGGACTAAGGACGTTTTGAGATATGAGCAGGTTTAGGAATCCGTAAGCCTGGAGTCCGGCCAGCGGAACAGTCAGATACCGTGAAATGCGGTTGAATTTCGCCCGTCCTATTTCTCCCTGTTCATAATAAATCTCCTTGAGATTCGGGAAAATCATAGTCAGAAGCTGCATTATGATGGTGGAGGTTATGTACGGACCGACTCCAAGCATGACTACTGAAAGATTGGAAAGGCCTCCGCCGGAGAAAAGATTGAAAAAACCGAGAACTTGGTTTGAGGCGAAAAATTGGCTCAATTGGGAAGCATCGACTCCCGGAACAGGTATGGCCGCCAAAAAACGCGTAACCGCCAGTATTCCGGTTACGATAAGGACCTTTTTTCTTAATTCCGGAGTCTGAAGCAGAAGAAATAAGGTATTCATGAGTTTATGCTGTTACTGATCCGCCGGCTTTTTCGATTTTTTCTTTTGCTGATTTGGAAACAGGTAGGCCCTTTACGGTGATCTTTTTCGTGAGTTCGCCTCCGCCGAGAATTTTCACGTCGCCAAGGTTGGCGGAAGAAAATTCCGAATCCTTCATTGCTTCAAGCTTGGAGAGATTCACGCCCCTGGTTTTTTCGCTTATGCTTTTATTCCTGTAACCGCGCAGTTTCGGCAGGCGGATCAAAAGATCGCGTTCAGCCGGGCGGATGACGTGGCCGCTCCTGGACTTTTGTCCCTTGGTTCCCCGTCCGGAAGTCGTACCCCTCTTCCCTCCTCTTCCGACGCGGAGCTCGCGGGCGTTCTTCTGTTTTGAATTTTTGAATAATTCCATCATATTATTTGGTCGGGCGCGCTCTTAATTGTTTCAGGGCTTCCATGGTGGCCATGGCGTTGGTGAGCTTATTCGGAGTGCGGCCGAGGCATTTTGCGGTGACATCTTTCACGCCTGCAAGCGACAGAACTACGCGGACTGCGCCTCCGGCCTTAAGACCGTGACCTTGAACGGCCGGCTTTATTATGACTTCAGCGGCGCTGAATTTAGCGTGAACCTCGTGCGGAATCGTTCTTCCATTAAGAGGAATCTTCATCATGTTCTTTTTGGCCGCTGTTTTGGCTTTTTCGATTGAAGTCTGGACGTCAACGCCTTTGCCGACGCCAAGTCCGACAGTTCCTTTTTCATCTCCAAGGACAAGGGTCGTGCGGAAGCGCATTCTCTTGCCTCCTGCGACCACGCGGGTGACGCGGCGCAAATCAAGGACTTTTTCCTTATAAGCATCGCGTTCTCCGTCTTTTCTTCCTCCGCGCTGACCTCCCGGTCGGCGTCCGCCTCCTCTGAACGGGCGCTGTCCGCGTCCGCGATCCTGCGTCGGCTGCTGCGCTTCGACTGCCGGAGATGCCGGTGCCGGCTGATTCGGTTGTAATTGCTGTTCGTTCATAGTTTTTATAATACTAACCCTTTCGCTCTTGCTCCGTCAGCGACTGCTTTTACGCGTCCGTGATAGAGATAAGGACCTTTATTGAAAACAGCGTTCTTGATTCCCATAGCCAGAGCTTTTTCTCCAAGGGATTCTCCGAGAAGCTTGGACTGTTCGGTTTTGCTTTTCGCCTTGAAATTTTTGGTCGATCCGGAAAGGACTGTTTTTCCGGCGTCATCGTTTATAAGCTGGGCGCTGATATATTTATTGCTGCGGAATACGGAAAGTCTCGGTATTTCCGCGGTACCCCAAATCTTCGCCCGGTTGCGGATCTTTCTGCGTTCCTGCAATCTGTTTTTTTCTACGATTTTTTTCATATGTTTTTATTCATTAAGCCGCAGTTCCGGTGGCGCCTGCCACTTTCTTACCGGCCTTGATCTTAACCACTTCGCCTTTATAGCGGATGCCTTTTCCTTTATACGGTTCAGGTTTGCGGAAAGCGCGGATTTTCGCGGCGACCTGGCCGACGAGATTCCTGTCCGCTCCGAAAATCTTGACGATGCTTTTTTCAACGGAAATCTTGATCCCCTCCGGAGTTACGAACTTGACCGGATGGGTGAAGCCGATATTGAGAACGAGATTCGCTCCTTCCATGGATGCCCGGAAACCGACTCCCTGGATTTCCAATTCTTTGGTGAATCCGGAAGCGACTCCGTTGATCGCATTTTGGGCAAGCGCCCGCATGGTTCCCCAATTCGCCAGCATCTGCTTGTCTTCGCCTGCGGAGGTTACGGTCAGGAGGCTGTCCTTTAATTCCAATTTGGTGTGCGCCAAAATCGGCAGAACTATGCTGCCTTCTTTCCCTTTGACAGTCAGTTTGTCCGCTTCAACGGTCACGGTGACTCCCTGCGGGATGGCGATTGGTTTTTTTCCTACTTTAGACATATTTTTATTATTTACCAAATTTCGAATAATAATTGACCGCCCAACTTCTGTTTCCTGGCTGATTTTCCGTCCATTATTCCTTTCGGAGTCGAAATTACGAGCAATCCGTAGCCCTGGCGGACCGGACGGAGATCGGCATATCCGGAATAAAGGCGGCGGGAAGGACGGCTCAATACCTTCACTCCCTGGACAGCCCCCCTCCCATCGGCGTCATATTTCAATTTCACATCAAGAACCCGCTTAGGCATGCGTCCTTTTTTGAATGCCGCTTCCGCGAATTTGTGCTTTACCAGCAATTCGGCGATTACAAAATCCATTTCCGCATACGGAAGCTTTACGCTTTCTTTTCTTGAGGCCTGGCCGTTTTTAATTTTTGTAAGTAAATCTAGATACATATTTTTTATTATGGATTACCAGGATGATTTTTTAACTCCTGGGATTTCTCCGAGTTTCGCCAATTCCCTGAAGCAGATCCTGCACAGATCAAAATCACGGATGTATCCGCGCTTTCTTCCGCAGCGGAAACAGCGGCGGACGATGCGTGAGGAATATTTAGGCTTTTTTTGCGCTCGTGCTATGACGGATGTTTTTGCCATAAGTTTATTTCTTGAATGGAACTCCTAATTCTCTGTAAAATGCGACCGCATCAGCCATCTTCTTCATGGGAAGTTTCGGAACAACGGTTATTTCCATGCCGAAGTTCGTTTTGGAAGTTTCCGGAGTGACTTCCGGAAAAACAACATGTTCCTTGATTCCGATCGTAAGATTGCCGGCTCCGTCGATGGCTTTATCGTTGACGCCCCGGAAGTCCCGGATACGGGGCAGCGCCGTCCTTATCATTTTTTTCAAAAATTCCTCCATTTTCATTCCGCGAAGCGTCACTTTCAGCCCCACGACCGTACCTTCGCGCAATTTGAATCCGGCGATCGATTTCTTAGCCGGACGCTTCATCGGAGCCTGGCCGACGATGGCCTTGAGTTCATCTGTGACGGCCGGAAGAAGCTTGTCTTCGAAGTTCGTCAAAGCGGACATCCTTCCGAGTCCGACATTGACGACTATTTTTTCCAATTTTTTAAAATCAGCTTTCATATTTTTTTTATTTTTCCAATGGAGACTGGCAATTCCTGCAGAAGCGGACTTTTTCATCCCCTTCCATCCGGAATCCGACGCGGACGCCTTTGTCGCAGGATGGGCAGATAACGGCTGCATTTGAAGCATTTATGCTTCTCGGAAGCGAAACCACCTCGCCTTTTTCGCCCTGCTTTTTCGGCTTCTGATGCTTTTTAATCAGATTGACGCCCTCGACAATCACGCGGTTGTTTTCCAGGTCTGCGGCCAAAACCTTCCCCCGCTTTCCGCGGCCGGCTCCTGTGATTATTTGAACGTTGTCGCCTTTCCTGATATTCATATGGATGTTTATACTATTTCTTCGGCCATTGTAAAGATGGTCTCATAGCCCTTTTCCTTTATTTCGCGCGGAAGCGGACCGAAAATACGGGTGCCTTTCGGTTCTTTCTTTTCGTCAATGAGAACAACCGCATTTTCATCAAAGCGAAGGACGGTTCCGTCCGGGCGGCGCAACGGATGGCGGTGACGGACCAAAACGGCTTTAACCACATCCTTTTTCTTGATGGCCTTCCTGGGTTCCGCGGTCTGGACAGAGGCGATCAGAATGTCGCCGAGTCCTGCATAGCGTTTCCGGCTTCCGCCGAGAACTCTGAAACAGCGGACGGTTTTCGCGCCGGAATTATCAGCAACTTTTAATATGGATCTTTCTTGTATCATAGTTTTATGCTTTTCCTACCACTATCCAACGCTTATCTTTGCTAAGCGGGCGGGTTTCCTGAATTATGACTTTGTCGCCGGTGTGATATTCATTTTTCTCGTCGTGGGCCTTGAATTTGTTGGTCTTGGTGAAATATTTGAGATATTTCGGATGCTTTTTTTCGTGGGAAACCGCGACAACGACGGTCTTCTGCATCTTATCGGAAACCACGGTTCCGCTAAGTTTGCGTCCCTTGAGAGTTACTTCCGCTTTTGACGGCGCTGTTTTTGCGCCTTTGTCTTCGAAAATTCCGAACATATTTTTATTTATTTTCTGTTGCCGATTTTTCGCTTAAAATTGTCTTCATGACCGCGATTAATTTTTTGATCCGGCGGACTTCGCGTACGTCCTTCACTTTTCCGTTGAGCACATCGGTCCTCACCTGCCAAAGCTTGTCAGCATTGGTCGCAAGATCGGATGCGAGTTCTTCTTTGGATCTGCTCCTTAAATTTTGAATTTCTGCCTTTTTCATATTATTGTTCGAGGATTATTCTCGTTCTTACCGGAAGCTTGAAACCGGCCAAGCGAAGGGCCTCCTTCGCCATTTCCGGAGAAACTCCGTCAACTTCGAACATAATCCGTCCCGGGCGGACCGGAAAAACATATCCCTGCACGTCGCCCTTACCTCCTCCTAGAGTGACTCCTTCCGCTTTGGAAGTGATCGGTTTATCCGGGAAAATCCGGATCCAAAGCTTTCCTTCGCGCTTAAGATAGTTGGTTATGGCGCGTCGGGCGGCTTCAATCTGGCGGGAGTTTACCCAGGCCTCGCTTTCGGCTTTCAGGCCGGCGGTTCCGTACGCAAGAGTGGTTCCGCGCGTTTCAACAAGGCGCTTCTTTGAGCGTCCCTTGTGCCACTTGCGATGTTTTACCTTTTTTGGAACTAACATATTTTAATAAAAATTTTGATTTTATGCAACTTCTCCTTTATAAATCCAGACTTTGACTCCGATCGCTCCGTAAGTCGTGAAAGCGGTCCCTTTGGCGTAATCGATGTTGGCGCGGAGAGTGGTAAGAGGAAGTTTCCCTTGCGCCAGCCATTCTTTTCTGGCGATTTCATTTCCATCCAGACGGCCGCCAACCTGGACTTTTACGCCCTGGACGTCGCGGTTCTGCATGACCAAACCGAGATAGCGCTTGATTGTGCGGCGGAAAGGCATTCTCTTCTCGATATCCCAGGCAATCTGTTGGGCTGTGACGGCGGCGGAAACATCCGTTCTTTTCACTTCTTCGACGTTGACGCTGACGCGGTTGAGCCCTTTTTTGTTGTTCTTTCTGGACTTCAAAAGAACGGCTTCAACTGCTTTAGTAAGATCTTCGATTCCTTTTCCTCCGCGTCCTATTACCAAGCCCGGCTTGGAAACTTTGACGGTGATTTTACAGGAATTCATGTTGCGTTCGATATCAATTTTGTCTATTCCGGCCTGGCTGATGGCCTTTTTCACCACTTCGCGGATTGCCATATCGTCCTTAAGGAGCTGGGCAACCATTTTTCTGTCGCTGACAAACCAGCGGGAAGACCAGTTCTTGTTTATGCCGATGCGATATGCGTTTGGATTTATTTTATGGCTCATGGTGGTGATTAGACGCTCTTGCGGTTAAAAATTTTCTTCATGAAACCGGAGCTTTCTTTTACCGGCTTTGCGGCTGATTCTTTGGTCGCCGGCTTGTTGTCCGCCTTCGGAGCGGACTTTTTAGATTTCTCACTTTTAACTTTCTTGGCCTTTGTAGCAATGGTAAAACGGGCTTCCTTCGGTTTTTCTTTGGATTCCAATGTTATTGAAACATGGCTCATTTTCTTATGGATCGGAGTCGCACGGCCCATTGCGCGCGGAAGGAATCTCTTGAGCATCGGACCCTGGTCCACCCGGATTTCTTTGATTACCAATGTTTCCGGATTCAGTTTGAAATTATTCTTCGCGTTTGCAACGGCGGAACGGAGAAGCTTAAGAACCGGATGGCTGGAGCGCTTGGTTCTGAACAAAAGCTGAGCTTCAGCTTCATTTGCGGAAAGTCCTTTCAGGGCATTAACAACCAGGCCTACCTTTCGGGGCGCTATGTGGAGATATCTTAATGTTGCTTTGACCTGTTGTTTTGCCATATGAAATGTTTATTATTTTGCGGCTGGTTTTGCAGCTGGAGCTGCAGTTGCTGCAGAAGCGGCCAATTCGCGCATCATCTTTCCGCCGTGCTTGGTGAATTTGCGGGTAAGCGAAAATTCTCCCAAACGATGGCCGACCATTTCCTCCTTGATGGTGACTTCGATGAATTTGATTCCGTTATGGATTCCGAACGTGTGTCCGACCATTTCCGGAGCGATTTCAGAGTCGCGGGACCAAGTCTTAATAACCGTTTTGCCGTCAGGCTTAACGTTAGAAATCTTTTTGAGTAATTTTGGATCCACGTACGGACCTTTTTTGCTTGAGCGTGACATGTTGTTTTAAATTTATTTCGGCCTTCTTGATAATACGAGCTTGGTTGACCGGCGCTTCGGCTTGCGGGTCTTGTGTCCTCCGGTGACTTTACCCCAGAGGGTTTTTGGTCTCTTGGTACCTCTCGGCTGGCTTCCTTCACCTCCGCCGTACGGGTGGTCGACAGGATTCATGGCTTTACCGCGGACAGTCGGGCGGATACCCAACCAACGTGAGCGTCCTGCTTTTCCGATATTCACCAAATTCCAGTCCGGATTGGAAAGCTGACCGACGGACGCGTATCCTTCAGAAAGAACTTTTCGAACTTCACCGGAAGCCATCTTAAGAACTGCATATTTTCCTTCCTGACCGAGAACTTCAAGATAAGAGCCGGCGGAACGGGCCAACTGTCCTCCCTTTCCGAGAGTAAGCTCGACATTGTGAACCTGATAGCCGATCGGGATATTTTTAAGCATCAGGCGGTTACCGGCTTTAAGCGGAGCATTTTGAGAAGTGACGACTGCATCGCCGACTTTAAGATCTTTCGGCGCAAGGATATAAGCGCGGGCGCCGTCCTGATAAACTACGCGGGCGATGAAAGCGGTTCTGTACGGATCGTATTCCAAAGCTTCAACTTTGCCCGGAACGTCCAATTTCGCCTGTCGGAAATCGACAATGCGATAAACTTTTTTATTGCCTCCTCCCTGATGTCGCATAGTGATGCGACCCTGGTTGTTGCGTCCGGCGTTATCCCGCAATTTCATTGTCAAAGACTTAAGCGGACCTTCTTGGCTGATGCCGGTGTAGTCAACTGTCGTCATCTGACGGCGGGATGGAGTTGTCGGTTTATAATGTTTCATGATTATTTATAGTGAGCTTGTCGAACCTACTGCGGTAAGATATCTAATTTCTGACCTTCTTTCAAGGTCATGATGATTTTCTTGTAGCCGGATTTCTTTCCCATTGTGTATCCGATGCGTTTCGGCTTGTCTTTCACATTGATGACATTGGTGCCGACAACTTTTACTGAATATTGTTTTTCAACGATTTTTTTAGCTTCGCTGGCAGTGCAATTTTTTTCAACTAAAAACACATACTTTCCCTGGCGGCCAAGATCAGTTGATTTTTCAGTGATGAGAATTTTTTTGACGAGTAATTTATTCATAATTATCAGTTCATTTCCTCAAATGCGCTTTTTTCCATAACGACTAATGAGTGGGTCAAAACATTCATGACATTCAGATCTTTTGCGAGAATCGGAGTGACGCGCGCCAAATTAGCCGCTGCCTTAAGCGCGTTCTTATTGTCTTTTCCGAGAACCAATAACACAGATTTTCCTCCGGTGAGGTTACGTACGGCTTTCGCGATATCTTTTGTCTTCGCCTTATCGGAAGAAAGAGATTCAACGACTTTAAGCTGATCAGCGGACAATTTCTGCGCAAGAGAAGTTTCGAGAGCGAGTGCGCGCATTTTTTTGTTAACTTTCTGGCTGTAATCGGTTGTATTGCGAGGGCCAAACGTAACACCGCCGTGCCTCCAGAGCGGAGAGCGGATGGATCCGTGACGGGCGCGTCCGGTTCCTTTCTGCTTCCATGGCTTAATACCTCCGCCTCTGACTTCGCCGCGGTTCTTGGTATGGGCTATCGGCTGGCGCATGTTTGCGACTATCGATTTGAATACCTGGTGGGCGAGAGCCGGATTCCAGCGGACGGACAAAAATTCCGGCGCTTTCATATCGCCGGAAACATTACCGTCCTGATTGTACAATTTGATGGTGGCTGACATAAATTTAAGAAGTTTTCACAAGTTTCACTTTTGCGCGTGTTTTTCCCGGAACAGATCCCTTCAAAAGAACGATCCCAGTTTCTTTATTAACATCCACAACCTTGAGGTTAAGGATGGTTTTCTTGTTAGTTCCCATGTGACCGGCCATTTTGCGGCCCGGAAGAACTCTCTGAGGAGCGGTGCTTCCGATGGAACCGGGAGCGCGGTATCGGTTCTTCTGACCGTGGGTCTTTGGACCGCCGGCGAAGCTGTAGCGCTTAACAGTGCCCTGGAAACCATGGCCTTTTATCTTGCCGGTTACTTTGACAGTATCTCCTTCTTTCAACTCATCGGCGTCAGATGCCTGAACCAACTTCAAAGGAGCGACACCGATCATTGCGTTGTCTTTCCAAAGCTGGGTCATTTTCATTTTTACCGCCGATATTTTTTTCATATTGCTTATTTCACCAAAAAAACAGTCCCGCAGAATCAGCGGGACTGTTTTTAAAACAATCTTGGGCTAATTCCTTACGATGCGATATATTCTACACCATCTTTATTTCTATATCAACACCTGCAGGTAAATTAAGGGACGATAGTGACTCAATAATCTTCGGGCTCGGGTTCATGATATCCACCAGGCGCTTATGGACCCGGAGCTCGAACTGCTCCCTGGAATCCTTATGCACGAAGGTCGATCTGTTAACCGTATACTTCCTGATCTCGGTCGGCAGAGGTATCGGACCCACGACATCCGCGTCATTTCTTTTCGCGGTATCGATGATCTGTTTGCAGGAATTATCGATAAGCTTATGGTCGTAAGCTTTTATCCTCAACCTCAATTTTTCCTTTTCGAGTTCTTTTTTGGCCATAAATTATTGACGAACGAAATTCTTAATATGTTTATTTAAGAATTTTAAGCACAACTCCTGCGCCGACGGTCTTGCCGCCTTCACGGATGGCGAAACGCTGCTTCTCTTCAAGAGCGACCGGTGCGATCAATTTGACGGAGAGCTTGACAGTGTCGCCAGGCATGACCATTTCCATTCCTTCCGGAAGAATTACTTCTCCGGTAACGTCGGTAGTTCTGATGTAGAATTGCGGCTTGTATCCCTTGAAGAAAGGAGTGTGGCGTCCGCCTTCTTCCTTGCTCAAAACATAGACTTCGGTTTCGAATTCGGTATGCGGATTGACTGATCCTCCTTTTGCGAGAACCTGTCCGCGCTCAACGTCTTCCTTCTTGAGACCGCGGAGCAAGATACCCACGTTGTCTCCGGCCTGACCTTCGTCGAGCAGTTTGTTGAACATTTCAATTCCGGTGACTACGGTCTTGGCAGTCGGCTTGAGACCGATGACTTCGATTTCTTCGTTTACTTTCACGATACCTCTTTCGATACGGCCGGTAACAACAGTACCGCGGCCTTCAATTGAGAAGATATCTTCGACAGGCATAAGGAAGGGCTTGCTGGTATCGCGGATAGGGTCTGGGATGAATTCATCCAATGCTTTGACCAAATCCATGATTGGCTGGCAAGCAGGATCTTCTTTGGTCGCCGCGTTGAGAGCTTTCAATGCTGAACCGCGGATGACCGGAGTGGTGTCGCCCGGGAATTCATATTTCTTCAAAAGTTCGCGAACTTCGGATTCAACGAGATCGACAAGTTCTTTGTCGTCTACCATATCAACCTTATTCAAAAATACGACAAGGGTCGGAACACCTACCTGGCGAGCGAGCAAGATGTGTTCACGGGTCTGAGGCATAGGACCGTCAGCTGCGGAAACCACAAGCACCGCGCCATCCATCTGGGCGGCACCGGTAATCATGTTTTTGATGTAGTCAGCGTGGCCCGGAGCGTCTACGTGCGCGTAGTGGCGCTTTTCGGATTCATATTCGGAGTGGTGTAAAGCTATCGTGATACCACGGGCTTTTTCTTCCGGAGCATTATCGATATCATCGACTTTCTCTTCTTTTGCGGCGAGACCGTTCAAGAAAAGGACATGGGTGATGGCCGCGGTCAAAGTAGTTTTGCCGTGGTCGACGTGTCCAATTGTACCGACGTTTACGTGAGGCTTTTTGCGCTCAAATTTTGCTTTTTCTGCCATACGAATTTTTTATTATTAATTTTTATTTATTATTTTTTATTGTCTGTCGCTCGACGCGTTTGCCCGGCAAAATTTTGCAATTCAAAATATATGCGCAGGTAATACCAAATAGTATATACGAAAGCACGGCTTTATGTCAATCCCCGGAAAGCCCAGGGTTGTGGATAGGTTTTTAACCCTCGTTTCCGGCGGAAGATGCCGGAATAAATCCTAACACACCATCTCGCCTTTCAGGGTTTTAATGGTAATCCTGCCGACGTATTTTGTTTGCATCGTTTCCGGGATATTGATACGCTATAAGCAGTAATCTTGAAAGAGCAGCCGATGAAACCGCTGAATGAAATTTCATTGGTTTTCCTGCTGGTCATATCGGTAATCTGGGGCAACGATTACCTGCCTTTTCCGGGCTGGTCGCTGGCGCTTCCGGCGGTATTCTTCCTTCTGAATTACTGGTACAAAAATCCGCAGATCTTCAAAGACATATGGAGGGCGGAACGAAGCAACGGACAACATCTCTTGATTCTTGCGGCATGCTTCATCGTTTTCTGGCGCGGAATCATTCTTGTCGGTGAAATCTGGAACCCTCAATTTTGGAATCAGCCGGATCTGTTCAAAAAATTTCTCATTTCAACATTCTTTTATCTGGGAAATGCGCTTTGGCAGCAGGTGCTGATAAACGGATATTTCTTCCCGCGCCTCGAAGAAGGACTCAAGAGTGAAAAAAAATCTCTTTTGGTCCTCGGGATTCTGTTCGGACTGACGCACATCCCAAACCCGGTTCTGATTCCGGTAACCATGATCGGCGGAGCGCTGTCCGCTTATTTTTTCAAGCGGACCAGGAATATCTATGTGCTGATAGTCGCCCATTCAGTTCTGGCGGTTTCTATAATGTACTTTCTTCCCCATTCCTGGCACCACCATCTCAATGTCGGACCGAGATATTTCCGTTGCCGATGAAAATCAAAAAACCGCCTTCCGGCGGTCTTTTTTTTAATTTTTTAAATAAAAAAGCCCCGCTCCGCCAGTTGGCGGACGCGGGGCTGAATCGAGATTACTTTAATTTCGTAAGAAGCTTATCTTTTTCCTTAGCGGAAAGTGTCGCTCCGATGATCATTCCGCTGGTAAGGACGAGATACAATCCAATGATGGCAAAGACCGATGCGAGGAGGAGGCACCAGCTGGGTTTCGCATCAACGTATTTCGAAGCGCGGCTGATGTAGTTGAAACCTCCAAAGATAAATAATACCTTAATCGTCTGCTGTTTACCATCCTTCTTATAAATATAAAGAAAGAAAGCTGATATGAACAACAAATGTATCAGCATTCCCGAAAGAGCAGCTGTCGCTGGCGCCCAATTCTGACCAACGAATACCTCCAACAATTTTTCAATCATTTCTCCCCCGTTTTCTCATCATTAAGATGTTTGAAGAGCTAAAATAAATAATAACATACTATCTAAATAATGTCAATAATCCGTAATGGTTCAATAGCTTGGAATACCCCAGACTATGTATATGTCATATTCCA
>CAYHBW010000009.1:20416-25201 GCA_964355085.1 uncultured Candidatus Saccharibacteria bacterium | reverse complement strand
AGCTCATACTCTGCAGGAAATGCTGACCATAAAATCAGACGACGTACTCGGCCGTTCAGCCACGTATGAATCCATCATCCGGGGCGAACCGATCAAAGCTCCGAATATCCCGGCATCTTTCAATGTTCTGGTGAGTGAATTGAAAGCTTTGGGCCTTAATGTGGACTTGCAGAAAGAGGGAGGGGAGTCGGTCGATGAGAGAAAGCCAAGAAAAAGAACAAAATAGTTACTAGTGATTAGTGAATTAGTTGATTAGAAATATTGACTAAAACAAACTGACTAACTAACAAATTAACCACTTAACTAAATTTATGGAAAATCTCAAAGCAATAAAACTTAAAATCGCATCCCCTGACGACATCCGCGCCTGGTCCTTTGGAGAAGTGACCAAGCCGGAAACCATTAATTATCGCACACAGCGTCCAGAAAAAGACGGTCTTTTTTCAGAAAGGATTTTCGGTCCGACAAAGGACTGGGAATGCTACTGCGGAAAATATCGCCGTATCCGTTACAAGGGAATCGTCTGTGACCGCTGCGGAGTTGAAGTGACCCGTGCAATCGTCCGTCGCGAGCGCATGGGCCATATCGAACTTTCCACTCCTGTCGCCCATATCTGGTTCCTCCGAAGCGCGCCTTCCAAGTTAAGCCTGGTTTTGGATGTTCCGCTTCCGAAGTTGGAACAGGTAATTTATTACGTTTCCTATATAATCACATCGGTCAATAAGGAAGCCCGCGACCGCGTTCTTAAGGATCTTGAAAAAGAATTTGACGCCCGCAAAAAGACCGCCCGCAAAGAAGGCGTGAAAACTGCCGATCTGCGTTCCGGACTTTCCGAAACCAAAAAAGACATAGAGTCCCTGGAGGTCGGATCCATTCTTCCGCAGGCCGAATTCCATCGTCTTGCCCGCCGTTTCGGCGATGTATTTGAAGCCGGAACCGGAGCGGATGCAATCAAGAAAATTCTTGAGCAGGTTGATCTTAAAAAGACAGCCGCGGAAGTCGAGAAAGATATAGAATTAAGCAAGGATACGATTCATGAACGCCGTCTTTTGAAGCGCTTGAAAGTCGTCCGATCAATGATGCAGGAAAAAATGCGTCCGGAATGGATGATTCTCTCCGCTCTTCCGATTCTTCCGCCGGATCTTCGTCCGATGGTCGCTTTGGACGGAGGACGCTATGCGACTTCCGATTTGAACGATCTTTACCGCCGCGTCATCAACCGCAACAACCGCTTGAAAAAACTTCTGGAACTCAATGCTCCGGACGTCATCGTGGTCAACGAAAAGCGCATGTTGCAGGAATCTGTCGACGCTTTGTTCGATAACTCCGCCCGTTTCGGAACCCAGCAGATGTCCAGCCAGCGCCGCCCGCTTCGATCCCTTGCGGATATGTTGAAGGGTAAGCAGGGACGTTTCCGCCAGAATCTTCTTGGAAAGCGCGTGGATTACTCCGGCCGTTCCGTCATCGTTATCGGTCCGGATTTGAAATTGGACGAATGCGGACTTCCGAAGAAAATGGCTTTGGAACTTTTCAAGCCGTTCGTAATAAGCAAAATAATCGAAAGAGGACTGGCTCATAATATCCGCAACTCCAACCGTCTTATCGAGCAGGCTCCGCCTGAAATCTGGGCGATTTTGGAAGAAGTCATCAAAGATCGCAAGGTTCTCCTGAATCGCGCTCCGACTTTGCACCGTCTCGGTGTGCAGGCATTCAAGCCAGTGCTTATTGAAGATCTCGCCATCCGCATTCCGCCGCTTGTCTGCACTGCATTTAACGCCGACTTCGACGGAGACCAGATGGCTGTCCATTTACCGCTTTCCGATGAAGCCCAGAAAGAAGCGACTGAAATCATGCTTTCCAGCCGGAATCTTCTGAAGCCGGCGACCGGAGAACCGATTGTCAGCCCGACTAAAGATATCATTTTGGGAATCTATTATATGACCGGCTTGGATCCGAAGGGTATGGGCGCAGGCATGAAGTTCAGCAGCAAGGATGAAGCCAATATCGCCTTTGAAAATCAGGTGCTGGCTTTGACTGCTCCGATATCCGTGAGAATGGACGGGCAGAATGTCGAAACCACTTTCGGTAGGATTCTTTTCAATAACATTCTTCCTCCGGATTACGGTTTTGTGAACAAGATGCTCCGTAAGAAGGAAGTTTCCGAAATCATCGGTCAGATCATCGAGAAATACGGCAACGAAGAATCCAGTTTTTATGTCGACCAGATGAAGAAGATCGGTTTCTTCTACGCGACTTATTCCGGCATAACCTGGGCGATGAGTGATCTGAATCCTCCGAAAGAAAAGCCGGCATTGCTTGCAAAGGCGGAATTGGATATCGCTTCAATCCGTCATCAGTATGAGGAGGGTCTGCTTACCGACGGTGAGCGCCGCGCCCGCGTTCTTGGTGTCTGGGAAAAGACGAAGGAAGCTTTGGCAAAACTTGCGCCGCAATCACTTCAGGAATCCCAGTCCATTTATTCCATCATCGATTCCGGCGCCCGCGGTACTTGGGCCCAGTTGATTCAGATGATCGGCATGAAAGGTTTGGTGGCGAACCCGAAAAACGAAACCATCGAGTTGCCGGTCAAATCCTCTTTGAAGGAAGGATTAAGCGCTTTGGAGTACTTCATTTCCACTCACGGCGCCCGAAAAGGTACCACTGATACCGCTCTTAAGACCGCATCTGCAGGTTATCTGACCCGCCGTTTGATCGATGTTTCGCAGGATCTTATAATCCGCGAAGATGATTGCCGGACAAAAGAAGGTATTGAACTTAGCCGGGCTGAAGGCATGGAATTCGGATTGAATTTCAAAGACCAGCTCTTTTCCAGAACAGCTTTGGAAGACGTCAAGGCCGACGGCAAGACCGTCTTGAAAGCTGGAGATGTCATTGACAGGGACACTGCCAAGAAACTTCAGGAATCCAAGCTTGAAACCGTGAAGGTCCGTTCTCCGATCACCTGCAAGACTTTGTACGGAATCTGCGTTAAGTGCTACGGATTCGATCTTGGCAACAACCGTTCGGTTGCACATGGGGCCGCCGTCGGCATCGTGGCTGCGCAGTCAATCGGTGAACCTGGTACCCAGCTCACCATGAGAACTTTCCACACCGGCGGCGTGGCCGGAGGCGACATCACTCATGGTCTTCCGCGCGTTGAGGAATTATTTGAAACCCGTCCTCCGAAAGGAAGAGCTTTTCTGGCTGAAGACGACGGCGTCATAGATTCCATCGAAGAAAAAGGTCTTTTGAAGGTTCTCCGCCTTAAAGCAATCGGCAAGAAAGACAAAATGTACGAATATCTCGTTCCGAGATTGTCCGTCCTGTTCGTCAGAGTAGGCGACACTGTTAAGAAAGGCGATCAGCTTTCCGAAGGCGCGCTGGATCTCAAGGATCTGTTCACGCTCCGTGGCAGCAAGTCAGTCGAGAAATATGTCATCAATGAAGTTCTCCGCATCTATGTTTCTGAAGGAGCCACTATCAGCAATAAACATGTTGAAATCATAGTCCGCCAGATGTTCTCCCGCGTTAAGATCAAGGAGTCAGGAGATACTGATTTTGTGAGGGGTGAAATTATCGAGAAGTCCAAATTCTTGGAGGTCAACCGCGCGATGAAAAAGGCAGGCAAGCAGCCGGCCAAGGCCCAGCAGCTTCTGCTTGGTATCACTAAAGTCGCCTTATCCACCCAGAGCTTCCTTTCCGCCGCTTCTTTCCAGGAAACCGCCCGTGTTCTTATCACTGCAGCTACTGAAGGACGCGTTGATACGCTCCGTGGTTTGAAGGAAAATGTCATCATCGGACGCCTTATTCCTGTGGGAACCGGTTGGACCGCTCATCAGACGGGAGATTTCGGCCAGAATGATGAAGATGAATCCGTAGAGTAACCATATTCAGGGTATAGACATCTTAAAAATTTTTTGATAGTATGTTAGCCATGACAAAGGAATCCAATAAAAAAGAATACGAAATCGCATTTTTGGCCAAGAGTCAAAGCGGCGCTTCCGTAATGGAAAATCTGCTCCGTCAGCATGGCGGGGAAGTCACCATGAAAGGACCGGTTGCTGAAACCCGGCTGGCTTTTCCTATCAAGAAATTCAATCAGGCAAATTTCGGATATTTTCACTTCACCGCAGATGCTGGCGCTGTCGAGAAAATCGTCCATGATTCCAATCTCAATTCCGAAATATTAAGGACTCTCGTAGTCACTCCGCCGGTCGGCAAGCTTCCATCCGGAAGGCCGCCTCGTTCTGAAAAATTCGCCAAAAAGCCGGAAGTTTCCGCTCCGGTTACTGTCGGAGGAATGCTCACCAATGAAGCGTTGTCTGAAAAGCTTGAAGAAATCTTAAAATAGGATATGAATCTGAACCGCGCACAATTGATCGGGAGGGTTACCGCTGATCCGGAAAGAAAAGCTTTGCCTTCCGGAATGCCGGTGGTTAAATTCGGACTGGCAACGAACCATGTCTTCAAGACCAAAGAAGGAGAAAAGAAAGAAACAGCCCAGTTCCATAATTGCGTGGCATTCGGAAAAGTCGCCGATATAATAAGCCAGTGGGTTCAGAAAGGGCAGGAGGTTTATGTAGACGGTCGGATTGAATACCGCACTTGGGACAAGAAAGACGGAACAAAAGGATACGCGACCGAGATAATAGTTGAGAATTTTCAGATGGGAGCCAAGGCCAAAGGAGGCGCCGGTCGGACAGAGGAAAGCCAAGAGAGCGCAGCGGCGATCCCGACCATCGATGTGACTGACGGGGAAATAAAATCAGAAGATTTACCATTTTA
>CAYHBW010000009.1:0-20316 GCA_964355085.1 uncultured Candidatus Saccharibacteria bacterium | reverse complement strand
TGCTATTTTTGCTCGCAAAATCTGAATGAAGTCGATTATAAGAATGCGGAATTAGTCAAGAAATTCATGTCCGGACAGGGTAAGATTATCGATCCGAAATTCACCGGTACCTGCGCAAAACATCAGCGCAGACTTGCGGAGGCGGTCAAGCGTTCCCGCATTCTCGGTCTTGTTCCGTTTACCCGGAGATAATCCCGCGAATCATGTATAATGAATTATGAATGGAGAAAAAATCTCCAATTCATAATTCTAATACATTATTCATGATCCATGATTCAGAATTTTGATTTATCGATTTTTAACGCAATCCATGATCTTGCCGGAAAAAGCCGGCTTTTGGATTTTTTCGGAGTATTTTTTGCCGACTATTCCGGATACCTCCTGGTTCTGGCGGCAATAGTCATTTTGTCTGTGGAAAGCGATTGGCGGAAGAAATTCCTTAATTTCTCACTTCTGGCAATGTCTCTGATAATTTCCCGCGGAATAATTACCGAAGCCGTCCGGTTCGTTTATTATCGTCCGCGCCCGTTTGTCGCTTTGGATTTCAATCCGCTGATTGCGGAGGTGAACCGCGGGGCCTTTCCATCCGGGCACGCGGCTTTTTATTTCGCGCTTACCGGGGTTATCTGGATTCTAGACCGGAAGTGGGGATGGCGTTTCGGCGCTGCGGCAATTCTGATGGGTTTGGCGAGGATTTTCACCGGAGTTCATTGGCCTTTAGATGTCGTTGCCGGATCTGCAACCGGTTTGGCCAGCGTTCTTTTGTCGGCATATCTTCTCAAAAGAAAGATAAAATAGCGGTCGGATTCAACGCTCTTGATCAAGAAGATCCAAGGCGGCTGACCACCCATTTTTTGGGTGGTTTTTATTTCACCAGGAAACCCCGCACGTAGACGGCGTCAGTCAAGCGGCCTAGCCGTCAGAGTGCGGGGATGAATGGTGCCCCGTTCATTCTATTACCTCGCATGGTAATATTTATCCATGAGAATCCGAGCCCTTAGCCATACTATCTATCAGCATCATTATCATATAGTGTGGGGTACGAAATATCGACGGAAGTATTTGAAGGAATATGTGAAGTTGGAATTAATCAAGAGTTTTCACGAAGCGCAGAAGAAATATCCCACGCTGTATTTTCATGCAATCAATACTGATAACGATCATGTGCATATTCAGATTGAAATTCCACCAAATATTCCTGTTGCCGTCGTTGTCCAGAAGCTGAAAATAGAATCCAGTATATTACTGAAGAAGAAATTCAAATTCATCCGCGATATGTATATCGACGGCAACATCTGGAGCGTGGGATATTTCTCATCTACCGTCGGAATTAACGAGAATCAGATCAAGCGATACATAATACATCAGGGGAAAAAAGACTTACCGCAACATCCGAGGCTCGGATTTTCATGAGACCCAAAGGAAACCCCGCAGGAACTGCGGGGAGGACGTCAATTTATTGAAGCGAAAAATCAAAATAACCGATTCGTCCGGATATTTTTATTTTGTGCCCGGGGAGAGACTCGAACTCTCATGGATTGCTCCGCACGATTTTGAGTCGTGTGCGTCTGCCGTTCCGCCACCCGGGCGTATTTTATTTTATCAGTAACGCATCTAACTGCGCTCTTCCTTCGCCGCTCTTTAAAAATTTCTCTCTCCTCCTTGCTGTTTTGTAGTCAGGATATTCTTCTTTCAGAATAATTGCAAACGGCAAATAAAATTTTGTACTTTTATTCTTGCCGTCATTATGTTGACCCAATCTTTTTTCCAGGTTATTCGTTATGCCAACATAGCGAAATTCCTTTTTCAGACTTTTCAGTACGTATATGAAAATCATTTTGTGTGGTCTCCAGGAGTAGGCGACTAAAGTCTCCAGGAGTAGGCGACTAAAGTCGCCAGGAGCGGGCGACTAAAGTCTCCAAGGGTGACTAAAGTCTCCAGGAGTAGGCGACTGAATCTTCCAGTCCGCTTTACCCGCCATTCGGCGGGCGCCCGGGCATATTTATTCGGTTGCTGTTTTAAAGTATACTATAAGATATGCAAAATAATCAATTTATCCAGCAACCGAGACTTCCGGATCCGATTTTCCATATTGAAACAGACAAGATAAAGCCGAATCCATTCCAGCCGCGCCGGGTGTTCGATGAGGCGGCTTTGGGCGAATTGGCCAGTTCCATACGCGAGTTCGGTATTTTGCATCCGTTAGTTGTCACGAAAGTCGAAACTTCGACAGAAGGCGGGACGAATGTCGAGTACCAACTGATTTCAGGAGAGCGGCGCCTTATGGCGTCAAAAATCGTCGGTCTTGAGCGGGTGCCGGCCATAATACGATCTGTCCCGACCGATCGTGAGAGATTGGAACTTGCCATCATTGAAAACATCCAGCGGGAGAATTTGAATCCGATAGAAACCGCCCGCGCCTATTCGAAGCTCCAGGATCAATTCGGCCTGACCCAGCGGGAGATCGCGGTGCGGGTCGGAAAAAGCCGAGAGGCCGTAGCCAACGCCATCCGCCTTCTTAATCTGCCTACGCAGATACAGGATGCGGTTTCCAATTCAAAAATAAACGAAAGCCAGGCCAGACTGCTTCTGATGATAGCGGATCCGAAGGAGCAGCAGCTTCTTTTTGAAGATCTGATGCTTAATAATTTGAGCGTCCGGCAGTTGCGCTCCAGAATCATGGCCAAGAAAGAATCGGTCAGCCGTCCGATTGATTCAGTCGTTCCTGATGTCGAGACCGCCCAGATTGAAGAACAGTTGCGCGAGGCGCTCGGTACGAAAGTCCGGGTTCAAAAAGAAGGCCAGGGCGGAAAACTTACGATAAATTTCTATTCTCCGGAAGAGCTTCAGCTGATAATCGATAAACTGACAAAAGCCAAGGAAGAAGCGATGAAGCATTCCGAAGCGCCGCCGCAAATGCCTGAAACCCCCGCGGAATTCACCGTTTAAATAAGCAGATAACTTATCTCCCTTATTTCTTTGAGTTTTTTAAGCTTGAGAATCAGCTTTTCAATCTTGTCTTTTGTGACTATGTCGCAATGAATTCTCAAGCTCGGGAATCTGGCGTTGGTTATCGTGTTGATTGATGTCATGTTGATATGGGATCGGGCGATGATGTCCGTTATATTTTTTAGCAGGCCTATCTTGTCTTCAACGACTATCCGAAGCTCTATCCCGGTCGGTTCAGTCTTGCTAAGGCGGGCTTCATTGCCCTTAAGGGAAGACCTTATATGATTTTTTGCATTTGAAGTTTTGACGAATTCCAGCCATGATTCGGACGCTTTTTTATTCTTTTGCGTCAGAATTTCCACGATATCTCCGGATTTCAGTTCCTGGTTCAGCGTAACGATCTTTCCGTTAACTTTCGCCCCGGTGCAGGCGTTTCCGATTTCCGTATGTATCTGATAGGCGAAATCGACCGGAGTGGCGCCGGCCGGCAGATCGATGACTTCTCCGTTCGGAGTTATGGCGAAGATCCGATCTTTGAAAAAGTCTATTTTCAGCGAATCCAAAAATTCTTCAGGCGTATTGGATTCTTTCTGCCAACTGCGAAGCTGCTGGACCCACTGCAGTTCTTTTTTATCGGCGAAACTGGATTTTTTCTCAAGATAATCCTCGGTTCCCTTGGCCTGTTCGTATGCCCAGTGGGCGGCGATTCCCGTTTCCGACTCATCGTGCATTTCCTGGGTGCGTATCTGAATTTCAGTTATCCGGTCATCAACGCAAAAAACCGTAGTGTGGATGCTCCGGTAGCCGTTAGGTTTCGGAAGAGCGATATAGTCTTTGATGCGGTTCGGCAGAGGAGGCCAGAGATTATGGACTATTCCGAGGGCGGCATAGCAGTCGGTTACGTTTTTTACCACTATCCGGAGCGCCACCAGGTCATATATTTTTTCTATATCCATGTCGTAGCGGAGAAGTTTCTTATAGAGACTGGAATATCTTTTTGCGCGGGAATCCACAAGCGCGACTTCGATTCCGGCTTTTTTAAGCGCTTCCGTGACCATCGGTTTTATCTTCTCCGTATATTTTTCCCTTTCATCGTATTTTTCCTTCACATTACTTATGAGCCAGCGGTATTCCTGCGGATATATATACGGGAAGGCCAGATCTTCCAGCTCTCCACTGATTCTTTGCATTCCGAGCCGGTAGGCGATCGGCGAGTAGATTTCCATGGTTTCCAGCGCTATGCGTTTTTGTTTTTGCGGAGGAAGCGCGGCAAGAGTTTCCATATTGTGGAGACGGTCGGCAAGTTTCACTATGATGACCCGGATATCCTGGCTTAGCGCAAGGATCATTTTACGGAGATTTTCCACTTGCCGTTCGACGCCGCGATATTTGATTTTGCCCAACTTTGTGACGCCCTCCACGAGGAAGGCGACTTCTTCTCCGAATTCGGATTTTATTTTTTCTGCCGGATAATCAGTATCTTCGACGACGTCATGAAGCAGTCCGGCCGCTACACTGGCCTGATCCAGACCCCACTCGGCTATATGCTCGGCTGTCATCAGGACATGGTTAAAATATGGCTCGCCGGTTTTGCGCTTCTGGCCTTCGTGCAGGCGCTTGGAGAGATCGTAGGCGCGCCTGACAAAGTCGTTTTCTTTTATAAGTTGTTCTATTTTAGGCGCTCGCATATATCAGGAGCCATTTCAGCAAATATCGCGTTATGGCATTGCTATTGAGATGGTTCCTATCATTATATCCGAACCTGGAGAGGCGTTAAACTGTCCGTTTTTATCAATATCTTAAATTATCCTTCTTCGGGAGGAGTCCATTTCCATAATTCTTCTCCATTAAACAGTTCCCTCTTAAGCAGCGCCTCGATTTTAGGATAATTACTGATCTTGTCATGATCATGTGACGCTTCTAATTGCGCCTTCAGAACATCCCCCTGCTTTAACCAGATTATTACAGATCTTATAATTGTTATGCCGCGTCCATCATTTTCTTCCTTCTGTAATTTTTCCAATCCATTCGCCAATTCCTTGATCGACAACTTTTCTTTTTTGTTTTCAAACAACTCCATTTTATTAAAATTAAAATTATTCCGCTTTTTTATGCGGGTTATGGTTCGGGCAGGTTTTACTGCTGCAGCGTTCCGGAATTGTTTTGGTGCCTTCCATCATGAGGGACTTACAGAGATCGCAGATCCGGCCGGTCGGCTTAGATTTCATCGCGAAATCGCATTTCGGATAATTCGAGCAGGAGTAGAACAATCCGAAGCGTCCGCGGCGTTCGACGATTTCTCCGTCAGCGCACTTCAGGCAATGAACGCCGGTTTTGGCCTTGGCCGCTTCTTCCGGACTGGTCTTGATGAATTTGCATTTCGGATAATTGTTGCAGGAAATGAATTTACCGAAACGGCCTTCGCGCTCTATGAGTTTTCCGTCTTTGCACTCCGGGCAGGCTTCGCCTGTTTCTTTCGGGCCTTCAAGGACGG
The DNA here is from genome assembly GCA_964355085.1 of uncultured Candidatus Saccharibacteria bacterium. Lineage (GTDB taxonomy): Bacteria > Patescibacteriota > Minisyncoccia > UBA6257 > 02-FULL-45-10c > REEB48. The sequence continues at coordinate 14,873 of CAYHBW010000009.1, read as the reverse complement.
AGCCGTCCATCTTGCGGGCGCCGACGCATTTAGGAAAGTTCGCACAGCTTAAAAACTTGCCGTTTTTGGAAAGCTTGATGGCCATCGGACCACCGCAGAGCGGACATTTCATATCCGCATCCGCATCGCCGAGATTGGTAAGTTTCTCGATCTTGTCTTTGGATTTCACGTCCTTAATGAAAGGTCCGTAAAAATCCGTCAGCATCTCTTTGTAACTTTCTTTGCCTTCGGCAATCGCGTCCAGCTTGTTTTCCATTTCAGCGGTAAAGGAATCGCTGATGTATCCGGCGAAATTCTTTTCGAGGAAATCGCTGACCACTTCGCCGGTATCGGTCGGGTGGAGGGCCTTGCCTTCTTTAGTCACATAGCCGCGCACTTCGATTGTTCTGATGATGGAAGCGTAGGTGCTCGGGCGTCCGATTTCGCGTTTTTCCAGTTCTTTGACCAGTCCGGCTTCAGTGTATCTGCCCGGCGGTTCGGTCTGCTTACCGAGACTTTCCATCTTCAATAATTTCAGAGATTCGCCCTCGGCGAGCTGCGGAATCTGGACTTCATCTCCCTGCGCTTCCTGATCGGCCGCAAGCCAGCCCGGAAACAGGGTGACGCTTCCGATGACTGAGAAGTCCGGAATAGCTTCTTCGGCATCCGCCAGATTGGCGGAAACTTTTGTCTTCAACATTTTCGCGTCGGTCATCTGGGAGGAAACCGCCCTTTCCCAGATCAGCTGATACAGGCGCTTTTGATCTTCGCTCGCGCCGGCGGATTTATTTCCGATATTGGTTGGCCGGATGGCCTCATGCGCTTCCTGGGCGCTTTTACTCTTGGTTTTATATTCGCGAGGTTCCAGATATTCTTTCCCGTATCTTTTTTCGATTTCAGAATAAATTACAGGCAACGCTTCATTACTGATGGTGACGCTGTCAGTCCTCATATAAGTGATGAGGCCTTGTTCGTATAGTTTTTGCGCAATCGACATGGTGCGGGACGGGGAATAGCCAAGGCGGGAGCTGGCTGCCTGTTGGAGCGTTGATGTTGTGAATGGAGCCTTCGGAGAACGTTTCGTCTCGCTTTGTTTTACTCCGGTTATGCGCCAGGAATTTTTCCGGCCGGCTTCAAGTATGCGATCAGTTTCTTTTTCGTCGGACGGCTCTTTTTCGCAGGTCAGCGATATTTTCGAATTCTTTTCGGTTGAAAATTCTCCGGTGATCACCCAATAGTTTTCCGGAATAAAGGCGCGGATTTCCCGCTCTTTTTCCATTATTATGCGCAGAGCCGGCGATTGAACGCGGCCGGCTGAAAGTCCGTAACGGACCTTCTTCCAGATGAGGCCGCTAAGGTCATAGCCGACAAGGCGGTCAAGGACGCGGCGCGCTTCCTGCGCCTTACGGAGATTCTGATCTATTTCGCGCGGATGGCCGATTGCTTCGTTGATGGCCTTTTCGGTGATTTCGTGGAAGGCGATGCGCTTGATTTTCGGGTCAGTTTTTTCTTTTTTTGCGTTTTTAAAGCCGCCTATGGCTTCGGCGATGTGCCAGGCGATTGCTTCTCCTTCGCGGTCAGGATCGGTTGCGAGGAATATTTTGTCGGCTTTTTTTGCGAGGGCCTGGATTTCAGACACAACTTTTTCTTTTCCTTTGGAAATTTCGTAATGCGGAACAAAGCCCTCCTTTATATCGATGGCTTTTTTGTTGTTTTTCGGAAGATCGCGGATATGGCCGAAAGAAGACTCGATTTTATAACCGGTCCCGAGAAATTTTGAAATTGTTTTCGCTTTTGTCGGAGATTCGACGATAATTAAGTCCATAAAGTTTTAAAGTCCATAAAGTCCGGAATCAGAATCCTTATCCCGATCCTCCACTTTATAAAATTTCAACTATTCAAAAAATATTTCCCGTTCAGTTCTTTTATTATACCTTTAATCGTAAGTAACGCGAGTGTCTTATTAAGTTCCGGAACATCCAAGTCCGCTGATTTCATAATATTATCGATTGTCGCTCGTCCGTCAAGTTTCTTTATTATATCCAATATCATTTTATCCTGTTCGGATATGCTCTGATCGGTTGAGGAAATTTTTTCCGGAGAAATATTGAAATATTGCAGGATGTCGTCCGGTTCAGTCACGAGATTCGCCCCTGACTTGAGTAGGGCGTTGGACCCTTTGTAGTTTGAAGAGCTGGTGTTCCCAGGTATCACGAATATTTCCCGATTTTGTTCAAGGGCGAATTTTGCAGTGGCAAGCGATCCTGACCTTTCCGGGGCTTCAATTATAAGGATGCCGTTGCTTAGCCCGCTGACTATCCTGTTGCGGGCCAGGAAATTGGCAGGATTATAGGGATGGCCAAGGGCGAATTCGGAGATTATCGCTCCGCCGCTTTCCAGTATATCATCGGCTATCCGGCTGTTCTGTCTGGGATAGATGTTGTCCAGGGGAGTTCCCAGGACGGCGATTGTTTTACCGGAGTTTTCCAGGGCGCCTTTATGCGCTTCGGCGTCTATACCCAGAGCCAATCCGCTTATAATTGGAATGCCGGCGGATGACAGTTTTCCGGAAAATATCCCCGCCAGTTCTTTCCCTTGGGGCGTCGGCATCCTGGTTCCGATAATGGCGACGGCGGGCTCGGTATATCCGAGATTTCCCAGAACGTAAAGTGCCAATGGCGGGAACGGTATCTGTTTTAATAATTCCGGATACGAGGAGTCTTCAAGCAGGATTATTTTGATTCCGATTTTTTCCAGACGGGCATATTCCTGATCGGGATTCTGTGCCCCGTCGATATTCTTCCAGGCCGCCTTCCAGCTCCCGTAGCTATCCTTCAGCTTTTTAAGTTTCTTATAGTTTCCTTTCAGCGCAATCGCCGCCGCGTTATAGAATTTCCTTTCATCCATGGATGATTTGGTTAATTCAATAATGGTAAACGGTTTATTGCGGCAACGCAAATTTGATACAATGATTATATGCAGAGTAAAGATTTCAGGCAGTGGGTCATTTGGAATGCCGGCGGAGGCGCGGCGGTTTTGGCCGTCCTTCTCCTTCTGGTCCTTTTAGTCGGACGCGATATAAGTTCCCGTTCCGGGAAAATCAGGATTCAACGCCAGGATTTGGAAATCCGGCTGCAGTCCCTCAATTCCCTGATCGCCCTCCGCGCCGGATCAGACCGGGCCGCGCGGCTGCTGCCGAAACTTCAAGGCGCTCTTCCATCCAAGGACCAGCTTATAAACTTTTCCAAATACTTGGAGACGCAGGCGAAGAAGAATAACCTCGTTCCGTCTTTTCTTTTTGAGTCGGAGGTGGCCGGGACTGAATCTGTCCCTGGAATGAACAGTTTTTCCCTTACTCTGACCGGCAAGTATGCGGACTACTTAAGATTCCTTAAATCACTGGAAGACAGCGACTATTATATTAATTTCTCTTCAATTGACATAGCGGAAAAAGAGAGCGCATTCGAAATTCTCGTGAAAGGAAAAGTTTTTTCACAATGATCATGGAAATAAATTTCAAGAATAAAAACGAATTGACTTTTATAGGAATAGGTATTTTAATGGTAATCACGGTCATCTTGATGATGATCTGGGCGATAAGTTTCATTGCCGGGAATATAGGTATTGCCATAGAAAAGCAGGGAAACGGACCGCGGCCGATAATTCAATTCCAGCTGGATCGGGCCGAAGCGATTCTTACAAAGTAGCGGAGCGGGGGACTTCATTGAATATTCGCATTATCTGCAAGGAGCGCAGCTCCCTGACTGGATAGTGGTCGAGGTTCGATTCCTACGGAATATTTATCTTTTAACTTTTGGGTGACTAGTTCAGTGGTAGAACGCTGTCCTGATAAGACAGAGGTCGCAGGTTCGATTCCTGCGTCACCCACCAATAATTGACTTTTTTATTTAAGTGTGCTATATTATATTAAACCCATGCTGAGACATGGTATCCCGGATGCCAAAAGGCAAGTGAAAGGAGAGACATGAAAGAAGCGAAAGAAGGGAGAGGGACCGCGGTTTCCAACGGTCAGCACATCCTCCGAGAGGCCTACGCGGCCAAGCGGGCGGATCAGCTGACGGCGGTGGAAGAGCGGCGCATTGCGCGCGCCGGTAGGACGCCGGATGAGCAGATCGCTCTTCTGGATAAGCGTTTCGGTAAGGAGAATGGAGCAGCGAAGGAGCGGGCCCGGCTCTGCATCGAAGTGTTCGATCGGATGAAGGACAATGGGATGGAGCTTCTCCCCGTGACCAGGGATGCTCTAGTCTGGGATCTTGAGATCGCCAAGATGAATTCGCGCGGTTGCCACGCACTTCGGCGGTTTGATCTCCAACCTCGGACTCTTTACGAGTACGAGGGGGCGAAGAGGCAAGCGGTCGCGGTCCTTTTCGAAGAGGCTCAGACTCGGGGCAGAGTCGTTCTGGAGGACTGACACACGTAAAGGTTTTCAGCCGGTTTTTCCTAAAAACCGGCTTTGTTTTTTCTGTTGCTGAAAATTATTTTTTTTGATAGGATATTTACATTGCGCGTTTAGCTCAGTGGTAGAGCGTTTCATTGACATTGAAAAGGTCGCTGGTCCGATTCCAGCAACGCGCACACAAATTTTTCCCAAGAACGCAGTGATTGGCTTAAAATTTAGTGCCCCGCCAGAGGCGGGGCTTATCACTAAACATGGAACCCAATGAATTAAAAGACGAAGAAGTATTGAGATTGGCGGATGAAGACCCGTCTTATTTTGCGATTCTCGTGGATCGATACCAAGTGCCGTTCATCCGAAAGGCCATGGGGGTTGTACGGAATTATCATGAAGCTGAAGATATAGTGCAGGAGACTTTCACCAAGATCTACCGCTATTCCCATCTTTTCAAAAAACAGAAAGGGATAGAATTCAAGAGCTGGGCCTACAAGATATTGATGAATACCTCCTTCACTCATTATCAGAAGGTCAAGAAGACCGGCGCGCATACGGAATATCTTGATCCGGTCCTTTATGATGAAAAGCCGGGTGAAAAAGTGGATCTCGGCGCCATGCATGACGCCAAGGTGGCTGTAAACGAGGTCATCGGAAAGATGCCGGAACATTTTGCCAGGGTTCTGAAGTTATACTATTTGGAGGATAAATCCTACGCTGACATCTGCAAGGTTGAGAAGATATCCATTCCGACCCTTAAGATGCGGCTGTTCCGCGCAAAGCGTATGTTTGAAAAAATTAGTGCGGATGTGGAAATGTAAAAAAATGCCAGGTAGTAGTAGATCTGCGGCTAGAATCTGACCTTATCCGCTCTGCTGACCGGCATTTAAAGAGATAGTAAGTAAAAAACAATATACATAATTAACAAACAAGTCAGATTCTGCGGATAAACACCGCAGAATCACTACCTAGAATGAACAGCGATAAAAAAATAACTTTGAAGAATTTTCTGAAAGACCGTATCCTATGGAAGGTTTATTTTGCCTGGTTCATGCGGAGAATCGTCCCATTGATAGCCCTCCAGCTTTTATTTTTCTCCGTTGCCCTCCAGCTTTTCGCCAAGAATGTTTTTGTGAGTAATGTTTTCAAGAATGCGGCGATTGTTTCTGACAAGGGCTATCTCGAGCTTTTGAGATACCTGGCATTGTCTTTTTTCAACACCCGGCCCATGACTCAAGTGGTCATCCTTATAATTCTCGGCGTAATCGCCCTCTTGATAAGGGATTTTGTCCGCATGTTCGGAACTTATCGGGCGATGTGGATCCGCAGGTAATCCTGTTACCTTTTGGAAAAGACGGAAGTTATATTTATCAGATGCAGTGATTTTAGAGTAATTGATGTTGAGACTAACAACATCCCCTCATAAATACTCTAAAGTTCCTGATCTTTCATATCTTTTCCTAAAAGCCCCCTTACGGGGGCTTTTAGGTTGTCTGGTCGAGCGCATAAGGTGATCGCTTTTGGTTATCATCATGCCTTCAGGAGTGTGAGAGTGATGATTTCCCTGGCTTTTATCTGCTGTGTCCCGTATTCGAAAATCGATTTGCCGTTCTCCCGCCAGGCATATCCTGGCGGAGCTGCTATCGAATATTCAAAAGAACCTTCGACTCCGGACTGTTTTTCAAATATGAACTCATATTTCATATTATTGCGTATTTTCAGATCAACGCCGTTCTGGTATTGGACTGTGACGGTTTTGGATTCTCCCGGCTTTGTAATCACCCAGGCGCCGAATGAGAATTTTCCGAATTCCCGTCCTAGGAAGGCCCTGAACGCGTCCAGGATAACGGCTGATTTTTCAATCGACGCAAGATCGGCATCATATTTCAAATTTCCGGTTTTATTCGCGGCATTATCGGTTATTCCGCGGTCGTTTCCCTTCATGGACAGCAATTTGGAATTTTCCGGGACAAGGATTTTCAGATAATTTTTGTTGGGAACGCTGTACCACCAGTCTTCTTTGCTTTCACCGGAATGTTTGCGGGTTATGGAAACCTGATTCAATATCTTCCCGTCCGCTCCTATGCTGCTTTGCATGGAGATGTGCTGGGAGGTTACTGCGTCTGTTTTCCCGCCGGCGATATTCGCGTTTATGACGGCAAGGTAATCTCCGGAATGGTTCTCCGGAAGATCGATGACATCACCGGCGATTCCGTATGATTCGAAGAAATTCTGCATTTGCGGACTGTCCGAATAGACCATGATGTCTTTCCTGCCCAGATGGTTTTTCAGGGATATCGCCAGTTTATTTTTATCACTGCCGGAAAGCGAACCGATTTTTTCCATGAGAATCGGCGAAAGCACCGAAAGTATTTTTTTCGGATTCTGCCCAGGTTTTTTATCCCGACCCGCCTCCACTTCTCTCTGGAGTTCCTCCAGGAAATTCTGCGGGGTGATTGTCATCTGATATTTTTCGATTTCTATCGGTCCGGTCGCCGATAGGATCGATTGGAGAACGTTGGTATTTATGGCTATGGCTCCGCGGAAGACGATTTTTTCCTTTTTAAACAGATCGGATTCTTCCATCAGGGAAATCACTTTTCCGGCGGAAGTCGGGAAATCAAAGAACCAATTGGCATCCCTTGCGCCCCAGGTCGGAGTGACTCCGCGCAGTTCTTTCGGCGGGAGAAGTTTGAGGTTTAGCTGGCGGTCGGCGTTATAGATGTCGTCGATTTTTATTTCCTTGAGATTTCCCCGATTCAATGTGAGCACTCCGAAACTCCCGATGAATCCTCCGGCCGGCCGCATTTCAGTCGGATTCTGGAACATCAGAAGGATATGCTGGTCTTCCGGTTGTTTCAAAATACTCGCGAAAGACGAGAGAAATTCCTTCGCCTCTGAAAGTTTTCCGTTTATCGGAGCATATTTCCCGGAGAACAGCTGGGTAACGTAGGCCAGTCTGTTTGATTTCAATTCGAGATTTTTGGATTGTTCGGCTAGGCGCGCGTTTGTTTCGGCTATTGATCCGATATTTTTCTCCATGCGTTCGAGTACGATTATTAACTCTCCGCCGCGTTGTGATATCATCATTTCCGCCCCTTCGGATTTTAAAATATCCATATCTCTGGCCACCAACAAGGTCTTTTCATTCAAGGATACGGCGTCGGATATTATTCCGGGGATTTTTCCTATAGCCGGGGAAATCATTCCGGCGATTCTCGAAATCGCGGACATGCCGGAATATCTGAATTTATCCGATATATTTTTAACTGAACCGTAAATATCCTCCAGTCCGGCGGCGACTTCTTCCGTGTTCATTTTTTCGGCGGAGGATCGGATAGCCGGAATGCCGGTTTTTATCCTGTTCACTTCCCCTAAAGCGCTTTGGGCAAGGAAAAATATCAGGACAATATACAAAGATGCGCTCCCGGCTATAACCAGAGAGCTTCGTTTCAGATATTTACTGAATTCCGGGCGTATCTCAATGCGGAATCCGGCCGAAGCTTTAGGCGGGGGCAGTATCAGTTTCGGCCGCCGGATGAGATTTCTTCGGGTCGGTTTGCGCACATCGCGCATTGTCCTGATTTGTTTTTTAGGCAATTCTCCTTCCATATACTTAAAATACCACCTAAAACGCATTTCCCCAATCAGATCGGGATATCGTCATCGATTGACTTCAGCCGGAATTTCAGGCATATTTATTGTGGAACATAAAAATCGGACGGGAAATATGAACAAGGTGAAATTCCGTTTGGCGGCTTTTTACGGATTTTTCATGTGCATCGCTTTGGCTGTTCTGGCGGTGCCTTTTTTCTCCGTTTTTCCAGCATCGGTGATGACCGTGCAATTCATAGGTGGATTGGGATTGCTGGTAATATGCCTGGCCGGGTTGTATCTGGACTTGAAGTATTACGTGAGGAATTGATTCTCTGCGGCCAAAACGGCCGCTTTTTGATTCATGCCACATCGATTGACTTTTCAATGAGCAAAGAGTAATATGATTAGCATTATGATAGCACAAGCAATATTGCCGAAAATCAAGCCGGGAGCGACGGTCAAGGTTTTCGAGAAAGTAAAAGAAGGAGATAAGGAGCGTCTTTCCCAGTTTTCGGGTCTGGTTTTGGCCCGCAGGCACGGAAGCGAAATGGGCGCGTCATTCACTGTCCGATCCACTATAGCCGGAGTCGGAGTAGAGAAGGTTTTTCCGATCAATTCCCCGGTCATCGAGAAAGTTGAAATCGTCAGCTCTCCGAAAAAAGTCCATCGCGCGAAGCTTTACTACATTCGCGACTTGTCCCGCAAACAGACTCGTCAAAAAATGGGATCAGCGCAATAATATGAAAAGCAGTCCGTCGCCAGGCGGGCTGTTTGCTTTTAAGGGGTAAATTGATTTACAATTTAAAAAGTAAAATGCCCAGGTGGCGAAACGGCAGACGCACTACCTTGAGGTGGTAGCGCCGAAAGGCGTGGAGGTTCGAATCCTCTCCTGGGCACAAATTTAAATATCCCGCTATGCGGGATATTCAGTCCGAAAACTTTTTTATTAAGCTTGTAGAATTCGGATCTGGTCATGACTTTCGTAGAAGCCGTTTTTCCCGCTGAATTCGGAATCGCAGACTCACTACCTGGTTTTCGCGATGACGAAGGCGATGATTTTTCTGGCCCCGGCTTCACGGAGAACGCGGACCGCTTCATTCATGGTCGCGCCGGAAGTGAAGACGTCGTCAACGAGAATCAGGTTTTTTCCGGAAATCTGCTCCGGATTTTTCACTTCAAAAGCCCCGGCGACATTACTTTTCCTTTTTTCATGATCTTTCAGCTCCGCTTGCGCGGAAGTTTTTTTCGTCCGCGCCAGGACTTCCCCGTTAATTTTCAATTCGAGTAATTCTGCTATTTCAACCGACAGAAGTTCTGCCTGGTTGAAGCCGCGCTCCCTAAGTCTTTCCGGATGGAGAGGAATCGGAATCACGACATGGTTTTTGGCGGAGAGACCGCTGTTCTTGATATATTTGCCGAGATACCTCCCTATTTTTTGGGAGAGCGACGGCCAGCCGGAATATTTGAACTGGCGGATTACGCTGCGTATCGGTCCGTCGTATTTCGTGGCTGCTGCCAGAAGATAGGCCTTATTCTTGTGGCAGATTTTCATGTTTTCCGGAAGTCGTGCTCCGCAGACAGAGCAGAAAAGCGTGGTATAGATGACCACGTGATTTTCGCAGGCGTGGCAGAGCCAAGATTCCTTTTCCGTCCCGCTGATATGCGTCTGGCAGTGCAGGCAGCGGGGAGGGAACAGCAGATCAAGAACGTATTCTTTTAGGCGGATGAACTTTTTCATGAAGCGTAAATATCCTACCAGAAATCTGTGATATAATAAAGCTAACAAGCATCATTTCATCCGGACATGTTTTCGCTTTTCAATAAACTTGTTTCCCAGAAAAATTATCTCGGAATCGATATCGGAACCACTTCCGTGAAGATGGTTGAATTGCGGCATACGGACAGCATCCTTGAGCTCGTCAATTACGGATTTTTGGAAAGTTACGGCCATCTGGAAAGATTGAATAACGCGATTCAGACCAGCACCCTGAAGATGCTCGATCAGGAAATAGTCGATCTTTTGAAAATTCTTGTCAAAAACAGCGGAGTTAAGACCATCGAGGCCGTGGCTTCTTTACCGGCGTTTTCCGCCTTCACTACCTTGCTGGAGATTCCGACGATGTCGACCGAAGACATGACAAAAGCGATCCAATTCCAGGCCAAGCAGTATATCCCTCTCCCGATTTCGGCTGTGACGATCGACTGGGTGAAGGTCGGAGAAAAAACAGATGCGCAGGGTAATGCCGTACAACAGATATTATTGGTTTCCGTACCGAATGAGCAGATCCAGAAATATCGGTCTATTTTCAAAGCGGCCGGGCTTAATCTGACCTCCTTGGAAATCGAAGGATTGAGTCTTGCAAGGGTTTTGGCTGCGGATGAAAAACAGACGGTCATGATCATAGATATCGGTTCGAGATCGACAAGCGTTTCCATCGCCAGGGACGGTTATCTCAAATTCGTCGGACAGACAGATTTTGCTGGCGGTTCTCTGACGCAGACGATATCTTCCGGTCTGAATATCCGGGTGCGGAGAGCGGAAGACCTGAAGAAGCTACGCGGACTGAAAGGAACCGGCGGAGAGTACGAATTGTCGACTCTTATGCTGCCGATTCTTGACGTTATAATCAGCGAGGCGCAACGGGTTAGAAATAATTATGAAAAAGGGTATAATGATAAGGTGGAGAAAGTAATCGTTTCCGGCGGCAGCGCCAATATGCTCGGGATAATCCAGTATATACAGGAACAGACAGGTTTGCCGGTCGTAAAAGCGAATCCGTTTTCCAAGATTCGTTACCCTTCGGCCATGGAGCCGCTGGTCGGAGATCTCGGTCCGGAATTCGCGGTGGCGATCGGATTGGGTATAAAGCCGTTCAGTTAATTCAAATAAGAATGCCTCAACAATTCGTGCAAAATCCAATGGATCGTTTTCAGGGAGAGCGTCTTCCGATCGGATGGCCGTGGCGTTTTTTAATGGTTTCTTTCGTCATTTTTCTGACCTCTATATTGATCTATCTTGGATTGGCCTTCGGCTATAAACCGTTTTTGAACCGTGCGATTGCGGAAAAAGACGCCCAGATCATGGAGCAGGCGGCTTCGGTGAAGAAAGAAGATCAGGATAAACTCATACAGGTGTATTCGCAGATGATAAACATCAAGAGTCTGCTTAGCGGCCATATTTTCCCTTCCGGTATTTTCGCCATGTTGGAGCAGAAAACGCATCCGAAAGTTTATTTCACCGGAGCGGACTTCAAGGCGGATGAGGGAAGTTTGGAGCTGGACGGACTGACTGTTTCTTTTTCCGCGCTTTCGGAGCAGCTGGAAATTTTTTCAAAGACAGCTGAAATCGAAAAATACACTCTTCGCCAGGCGCAGCAGAGCGGCGATCTGGTGCAATTCCAGCTGGCGCTCAAATTAGGCAAGGGAGTCATACTTCCGCAGTAATCCGGCAGAATTATCATAAATAACCATGAAACCTTCTGTTAAAAGAGCATTAAGCATAATATTCGCAGCCGTTCTGCTGATTGCCGGTCTTTCCGTGTATTCAACTTTCATCCGTGAAGAATATTCTGCGATACAGGATCTGCGCGGCAAGCTGAACGCGAAACAGCAGGTTCTTGAATTGGAAGCCAGAGCAATCGCCCAGGTCAAAAATTTGATAGTGAACCTGAACAGTATCGAGAATGTCCGCGGAACATTTTCCCAGATTCTTCCGGAAAGCGAAGAGTTTTCCTCCCTGGTTTCCCATATAAATTCCATAGGCCAGATGAGCGGAATTTCACTGCGGAGCATAAATTCCAGCTATCTCCCGGTGGCCCCTTCCCCGGTCCGCAGGTCTTTTGCGAAAAATATCGGCGGCATCCGCATGGACATAAAATTTTCCAGTCCGTATGTTCTCGGGAGAGATTTCATTTCCGCGCTGGAAAGGACTAAGAGAATAATGGATGTAAAAAACATCAAATTGCAGTCCGCGGACGTGTCCGGAAGGGACTCCATGGATTATTCGGTCACCGTCGACACTTATTTCCAGGTAAAATAATATAAAAGGATAATCATAAAAAATCATGGCAATCGTTTTCGATGAAGGGAAAAAATTTAACTGGACGGCATCGATCATATTCATATCAGCATTGCTTTTTATTTCCGTAGGATCTTATCTGCTTTTTTTCACATCCGCGCCGGCTTTCGACCTCATTCTTCCGGCTAATGTCCAGTCGGCCGCCGAGCTTTCCGAAGTCGAAGCCGTCAAGTCAGAAGACATAACTAAGAATAAGGCTTATTCAAGGATGAACCAGCCGGTCATCAGATCGGTCGCTCCGCAATCCGGCCGGAACAATCCGTTCGTGAAATTTTAGATTTTTGGAAAAAAGCTAACCCCGTTAGATAAATATAAATCGGATAAAATATGAATAAATCATTCAAAAATAATCAAATGTCCACCATAGATATTTTTCCAGTCGTATCTAATGGGGTGCTCGATTCTGTAGATGAATTTTCATCGTCTGCGGACTCGAAAATTCATACATAATCGGCATGGACGATAAGCAATTACTGGAAAATCTGGTTTCCGCCGGTCTCCTGAATGATGAAGCCGTCAAGAAAGTCATGGCGGCTGTTTCTTTGCTCGGGAAAAGCGCTGAAGAAGTTCTTTACGACAGACATCTGATTCCGGAAGAAGAAATAGGAAAAGTGAAAAGCAAGATCCTCAAAATACCCTTCAAAAGGGTGAATCTTGATGAGCTTACAAAAGAGCTTTTGGTTTCGATTCCGGAAGAAACCGCCAAGACTTATAAGGTCATTCCGCTGTCGAAAACAAAGGATATGATGGTTGTCGGAATGGTTTATCCGTCAGACCCGCAGTCGCAGGATGCGCTCCGCTTCGTAGCCAAACAGCAGAAAATAAATCTCGGCGTTTATCTCATAACTCCCGGAGATCTCGATCTGGCTCTGCAGAAATATTCTCCGTACAAGGATTCCGTCGCCGCCGCCATCGCGTCGATGAATCTGCGTCCCGGAAAGGGCGGCCAAAAACTGGTTCAATTGGAAGTCGGGACAACTGCTTCCGATGAGGCCCCGATAATCAAGCTTGTCGCCTCCACGTTGAAGGAGGCGGTCAGTCAGCACGCGTCCGATATCCATTTTGAGCCGCAACGGACTTCTCTGCGGGTACGTTTCCGCGTGGACGGTGATCTGAAGGAAGTCAGCAGGATGCCCATTGAACTTCACCAGCCGGTGATTTCCAGAATCAAGGTCCTTGCCAATCTTAAATTGGATGAAACCCGCATTCCGCAGGACGGCCGTTTCCGCAGCGTTGTTTTCGGACGGGACATCGATTTCCGTGTCGCGACTTTCCCGACCCCGTCCGGAGAAAAAGCCGCTGTCCGCGTGCTTGATTCAAGTACCGGACTTCGCACGCTTGAAGATCTCGGGCTGGCCGGAAAAAATAACGTTCTTGTTAAAGAGGCGATTCAGAAGCCATACGGTCTTCTGCTGATCACCGGACCGACCGGTTCCGGTAAATCCACCACTTTGTATGCGCTCATGCAGATTCTGAATGAAGAAGCATCCAACATCGTGAGTTTGGAAGATCCGGTTGAGTATTTCATAGATGGCGTGAATCAATCCCAGGTCCAGCCGGAAATCGGTTATGATTTCGCTTCCGGACTCCGTCAGATACTGCGCCAGGATCCGGATGTCATCATGGTCGGTGAGGTCCGCGATACGGAAACCGCCCAGCTGACAATCCACGCGGCTTTGACCGGTCATATCGTGCTTTCCACTCTGCATACCAATAATTCTGTAGGCGTCATTCCGCGTCTTATCGACATGAAAGTCGACGGATTCCTCTTGCCTTCTTCAGTGAATATCATGATGGCGCAACGATTGGTTTCCAAAATCTGCCAGAAATGCAAAAAGCCGGAAGTTTTGCCGCCGGCCATGGGCGATGTCGTCCGTAAGGAGCTTGAAAAAATTCCGGCGGATGCGAAGCCGAAATCTCAAAATCTCCAGATCTGGCATGCTCCCGGCTGCGCCGCCTGCAAGGATAAAGGTATCACCGGACGATTGGCGATATTCGAAGTTTTGAGGATGACTCCGGAACTGGCCGGTATAATTTCCGCCGGCGCATCCGAACAGAAAATTCTGGAAGAATCCAAACGGCAGGGGATGGTGACGATGAGGCAGGACGGAATCCTGAAAGCTTTGGAGGGTCTTGTAAGTATGGAAGAAGTGCTCCGTGAAACTTCGGAAATATAGGAGTAGAATCTAGAAGCTAGTATCTGGAATTTAGAATAATGAATTAGGAATTGTCATCCTGACGGTATTTATCGTGTCATCCCGGCCTGCGAGCCGGGATCCAGGGTAAAGTTCCGGATTCCGCATCAAGTGCGGAATGACAAAGGGGGAGATTTTTTTCACTCAGGATGACATAGCGCCCGAATGACATTTGACATTCTAATTTTTATATGCTTTAATATTTAAAGCAATTTGCAGATAACTTCAAAGGAGGAATGACCTATGGAATCAGAGATTTTAGTTGAGCGTTCAAAAGAAAAGATGACGATCTTTGAAGGAATGGCTATCTTGAAAAAGTTTTTCAATAAAGCCGAAGCAGCCGGATGTAATTTAGAAGATTTCAACCGGCTTCTGACAGAGCAAGGAGATTCTGCCATTGATAAATTCGTTGAAGTGACTTTGGATCTTCGGCCAAGGCCGGTATCTTATTTTAAATACGACAAGGCCAAGAGCGGCTGGCTGGAGAAAGGCTGGAAGCTCCTGGAAGACGTTCCGTTCTACGGCCAACCGTTCGACTTCGACCTCGTCGAGTTCCTAAAACCCGGAGAGTCCTATGTCAACGGCGAAGAGATGAAGCAAAGAGCCATAAAGC
>CAYHBW010000008.1:0-25899 GCA_964355085.1 uncultured Candidatus Saccharibacteria bacterium | reverse complement strand
GGGGTTGACGCAAAAACTTAACTGTGATATTATATTATTAATCAATTTTTTATAAACAGTATGAGTATAAACGTTTCTAAATTAGTGGGGCAGCTGACTTCCGGCCTTGATGCGAGGCAGAGAGCGGTCATTGAAGGCCGTTATGGAATCAAGGACGGCAACCCTAAGACCTTGGCGGAAATCGGCGAAGCCATGGGTGTAACCCGCGAAAGAGTCCGGCAGATAGAGGCCGGCGCTTTGCAGTCTCTCCGTCCGCTTTTGAAGAAAGATGAAGCCCGCCAGCTGGTTGAGCTTGTCAGGTCCCATCTCAAGAACGTCGGCGGTCTCCGCCGGGAGAATCTTCTCCTGGAAGATCTTAAGCTGATGGTGGCCGATGCCGGTTCCGCCAATTTCGCCAATAAGATCCACTTCGTGCTGGATGTATCCGGGGAAGTTAGATATGCGCAGGAAGACAACAGCGTTTTTTCATTCTGGTATCTTTCCGAGGAAGACAGGAAAAAGGCCGTCGGTTTTGTTTCCAAATTGGTGAAATCCATGGAGAACAAGCGCGATACGGTCGTTTCCCATCAGAGCATAGACAAAGTTTTTGAAGAGGTGGTCAAGCCGCATAATCTCAAGGATCTTATCGCCTTGAATTACATTTCCGCATCCAAGCATTTTCATGTGAATTCTTTCGGAGATTTCGGCCTTTCCGCCTGGCCGGAAATAAATCCGCGCACTGTCCGCGATTGGGCGTATCTTGTGCTGAAAAAGCAGGGCAAGCCGCTCCACTTTGAAGACATCGCGGTTTCCATAAATAAAGTCCGCAAAGACTCAAAGAAGTCCGCGCATATGCAGACTGTCCATAACGAACTCATAAAAGATCCGCGTTTCGTGCTTGTCGGCCGTGGAATGTACTCGTTGAAGGAATTCGGGGTCATGCCGGGAACCGCACGGGAAGTGATGGCTAGGTTGCTGAAGGATAACGGTCCTCTGACTCCTGACGATCTCATGAAGCTTGTTTTAAGCGAGCGCCTTTTGAAGAAGAATACGGTTCTTATAAATCTCCGCAACCGCAAGCATTTCAAGAGATTGGAGGACGGGCGATATACCGTCAATTTCGCATAAAAAAGTTCCTATTTCCGGGGTTTCTGGGCGTTAGCGTATTTTGTTCTTTCAATTTAAAATATGTATATGGATTGGAATCTAATAATCTTCGGAATAGCAAGGTCTGCCTGGTATGTTTTTTCGGTCGTCTGGTGGATTGTCGTCCCGCTCGCCCTCTTTTTCATCTGGAGGGATTTTTGGGTCTGGGGGCTCAACCGCCTCTGGAAAAAAAGCATTTCCTGGACTCTTCTGGAAATAAAGATTCCACGTAACATTCTGAAAACTCCGAAGGCGATGGAAAACATCTTTTCCGCCCTGCATGCGCTTTATGCGACCGACCCTGGATTTGAAGACAAGTATTTCAAGGGATCGGATCTTTATTGGCTGACCTGTGAACTTGTCGGTTACGCCGGCGGAGTGCATTTTTATATCCGCTGTCCGAAACAGCACCGTAATTTGGTGGAATCGGCGGTTTATTCCGAATATCCGGACGCGGAAATAATCGACGGCGAGGATTACACCGAGCTGATGCCGGATGTTCTTCCGAACGCGGTTTACGATATTTTCGGAGCTGATTTCATACTGTCCAAGCCGAATCCTTATCCGATCCGGACTTATGAATTTTTCGAGGCAAATGTCGATGAACAGAGATTGGACCCGATTTCCGCAATCACTGAAGTCATGTCCCGCCTCAAGGAGGGAGAGGCGATCTGGCTCCAGTATCTGGTCAAACCGATTCCGTCAGATGTTTTGAAGGCGGAAGGGGAGGCGATACGCGATAAGATGATGCAGAGAAAAAAGACTGTGGAACTTTCCGGCCTCGATGCTCTTATCGCCGGATTGGGCGAATTCGTGGTCAATCTCTTCACGGCTCCGCGCGTCTATCCGGCCTGGTCATCAGCGTCCCCGAAAAAAGAAGAAGGCATGAAGATGCTCCATCAGTCGCCGGGCGAAAAGAATATCCTGGAAGGCGTTGAAAATAAGATTTCTAAGTTGTGTTTCGAAGCGGCCATCCGGTTCATTTATATTGACCGGCGGGACAGCTTCACTCCTGCGAATGTCGCGGCCATCAACGGAGCTTTCAAGCAGTTCAGCACCCAGGATATGAACAGTTTCCGTCCGTTGGGCGATACGCTGACTTTTGTCACTTCTAAGAAATTAACCACCAAGAGCTGGTTCCGCAAGCAGAAGCTTTATATGCGCCAGCGTTCCATATTTGATATGTACCGTTTGCGCTGGTTCCCGCCGAAAGCTTCGATTCTGAACACCGAAGAACTTGCGACAATCTTCCACTTCCCGATCGTCACCGTGGAATCACCGCTTTTGCGCCGTCTTGAGACCAGAAAGGGCGAACCCCCGATGAATATCCCATTTAGTTAGTCGAAAGTTTATAAAGTTTATAAAGTTTTAAAGTCAAAAGTAAGCAATCAAAATAACAATGGCACTCGAAAAAGAAGAAATATCGCCGTTCGGAATAATAAATTTCCGTAACCAGAAGAAGGAATTCGGAATCAAAACTGATGACCGCCGCCGCCACATGTACGTCGTCGGGAAGACCGGAATGGGGAAATCAAACCTTTTGGAAAATCTCGTCATCGCAGACATCCGGTCCGGCAAAGGAGTGGCGGTCATCGACCCTCACGGGGAATTCGCCGAGAAAATACTGGATTTCGTTCCGGAGGAACGCATAAACGACGTGGTTTATTTCAACCCTTCGGATACTAAATTCCCGGTGGCATTCAATCCGCTCGAGCAGGTGGGTCCGGAATTCCGTCATTTGGTCGCTTCCGGCATCATGGGCGTTTTCAAGAAGATCTGGGTGGATGCCTGGTCCGGCCGCATGGAATATATCCTGAACAACACGCTGTTGGCTCTTTTGGAGTCCCCGGGATCGAATCTTCTCGGAATCATGCGCATGCTCAATGATGCCAAATACCGCAAGATAGTCGTGGATAATCTCAAGGACCCGGTCGTCAAAGGATTTTGGGTCAATGAATTCGGAAAATGGAATGAGAAATTTCAGACCGAAGCTACGGCGGCCATCCAGAACAAAGTAGGACAGTTCGTCACCAATCCGCTCATCAGAAATGTCCTCGGCCAGGCGCATTCTTCCATCGATCCGCGAAAGGTGATGGATGAAGGGAAAATACTCATCGTCAATCTTTCCAAAGGAAGAATCGGCGAGGATAATTCCGCATTGCTCGGGGCTATGATGATCACCAAGCTCCAGCTGGCGGCCATGTCCCGCGTCGATGTCCCGGAAAAAGACCGCCGCGATTTCTATCTCTATGTCGACGAGTTTCAGAATTTCGCCACTGATTCCTTCGCCAACATCCTTTCCGAAGCCCGTAAATACCATCTCTGTCTGATAGTCGCGCATCAGTATATAGGCCAGCTAATCCATGATTCCAATACCCGGGTCCGAGACGCGATTTTCGGCAACGTCGGCACGATGATTGTCTTCCGCGTCGGCGCGGAAGACGCTGAATTCCTTGAAAAAGAATTCCAGCCGGATTTCATGGCTCCGGACTTCGTCGGGCTTCCGAAATATAATTTTTATACCAAGCTTCTGATTGACGGCGTTTCCTCGAGGCCTTTTTCCGCCGGCAGCATTCCGCCGTATGAGCGGGCTCCGCAGATCTATACGGATGTGATAATTGAAAACAGCCGCAAGACATTCGGAACGCCGCGGGAGATAGTGGAGGAGAAGATAGCGACCGAGTGGCTTTCTACCGGAGCTGATTCAGCCGCTGATAAAGTCGCGCGTAAAAACGAACAGCCGCTGTCTTCGGTATTGAAGCCGAAAATGGATTCCGCTTTCCGACCGTCGGACCGCGGAGACAGGCGGGATTTCAGTCGCGAGCCGAGGCGCGAAATACGCCGTGACCAGAAAATAGAATATCGCCAAGGCGAGAGGCATGAGCCCTTAAAGCCGAATGTCCGGCCTGAAACCAGACCTCAAGGCAATCCCGAAGGTCGGCAGACGGATGACGGATTCCATCCGTTAAAACCGCAGTCTGCAAGACCGGATAGGCCTGCAGCTCCGCCAAGGCCGGAAGTTTCTTATGTTCCAAAACCGTCTCTTGATCAGATTTTGACTCCGCCTCCGTCGGGTATTCCCGGAAAGCCGGCAGATCCTTCAGCGGGACAGGCGCCGGTGAAAAAAAGAGTAAATATCGATGATCTCCGAGCCGCTTTGGAAAAATCCCTGCAGAACGCAAGTAGCGCATCTGATGACATAGAGGATGTCGTCGAGGAATAAAAAAACCGGTCGCCGTTGGCGGCCGGTTTTTTTTATTTTGCTTTTTCCATGCGTTCCACGTACATTCCCGTGTCGGTATTTACTTTAATCAGATCCCCGTCATTTACGAAAAGAGGGACTTGGATGACTGCGCCGGTTTCCAGGGTTGCGGCCTTAGTTCCGCCTTGGGCGGTGTTGCCACGTTCTCCCGGAGGAGTTTCTTTGACAAGAAGGTCAGCTTTGATCGGGGTTTTGACGCTGATGATTTGCCCATCTTCAAGCTTCACTGCTATGACTTCGCTGTTCGGTTTAAGAAATTTTGCTCCAACTCCGATCTTGGACTCATCTATTTTAAAGCGGTTGGCCGGTTTGCCCTTTTCGCAGAACCAGAATTCTCCGCGGTTTGAATAAAGGAAGGTGGTCGGGACTTTATCAATTTCAATTTCAGAAATCGGTTCGTTCTGATGGAAGTTCCTCTCGATGACCTGCCCGGTCAGGAGGTTTTTGATCCTGGTTTTTGCGACCGGTTTGCGCTGCTGCATCCGAAGGAACTCATAATCAAGGACTTCATAAGGAGTTCCTTCGAATTCGAACATCGTTCCGATTTTTAATTCGTTGTAGCTCAACATGTCTGTCAGTGTACTCTTTCAGGCCGTTTTTTTCAAGACCCGGTTGTTTTTAGATTCCGTACGTCGTAGCATTAAATCAGTTGTTTGAACGGGTGGAGGTGATCCATGCGGACGCTGATCTACGTTCCGATCATCCATAACTACGCCGATATGGGAATTGCGAAAAAGTTGGCGCTGGACCCAGACGGAGAAAGATACGAGTTTGAAAAGGCGATTGATCGGCTATGGAACATGATCGGACGGGATATAGCCGGGATGAATCTGGATTTCAGAAAGATCATGATTTATCAGGACAGCTGGTGCGAAACTTCCGATCACAAATCTCTAATCACGAACGCTTCGCGCGGAAGCAGAAATTATCAGTTAATCCTCCGTTATCTACGCCGTGGCGCGACCTTGATTGATACGGAAAAATTCAGTCTGGTGTTCGATTCATTTTTCGTACGGACTGCCAGAAGGTATGCAATCGAGCCGGAGCTGTTTTTCCAAATGAGAATGTTCATCCACGCGGTGATTTTGAGGATTTTACTGGATACAGGCAGTTTTTCCACCAAGAAGGATTTGGACAGACGGGATGCGTATGTGGCGAAGCGGATCCAGGACACATTAGGAGAAGGTCAGACCGGCATACTGTTCATGGGAGCGGATCACGGCGTGGACAGATTCATCACCGCCGGAGATATCAGGGTGGTTTTTCTTCAGCGGGTGGTAGTCGAGATTTTCCGCATCCGCAAAGAGTTCTATTTCTAGATGAAGTTCCCGCGTGGGAACTTTTTTGTTTATCGCGCGGCCGACCGTTTTTACTTTTTTGTCTCTGTTTCGGTTATAATATCTGCATATGAAAGAGAATCCTAAAAAAGCGATAATTCTGGCTGGAGGCGGTGGCACGCGCCTCTATCCAGTTACTCTTGAAACGCCAAAGCCGCTTTTGACTGTGAATAAAAAGCCGATTATTAACTATCTTATTGATATGTTCAGGAGACACGGGGTTCAAGAAATTGCGATTAATATCAGAAAAAGCCATTTTGATGATTATTCCTGGTGGTTGCGGCGCTGGCAGAACGATTTGGGCGGGGTCTGGGTCAATATAATGGTTGAAAATGAGCCGATGGGAACAATCGGTTATTGGGCGCATAATCTCCATACCTGGACAGGGGATGAGCCGTTTTTCCTTACTAACGGAGATGAACTTAAGGATGTCGATTTGTCAGCGATGGCAGAGCATCACGAAAAGCACGGAGCGGTCGCGACCATCGCGGCTGTCGAGGTTTCGAACCCGAAAGAATACGGAGTGATCGTATTTGACGGCGATCACGTGGATACTTTCCTGGAAAAGCCGGAAAATCCTCCTTCTAATTTTATTTCTTCCGGACTCTATCTGCTTGATCCGAAGATCCGGGAATATCTCCTTCCGGAGATTGAAAGAGGGGAGAAATTCCTGATGATTGAAAAGGATCTTTTCCCGAAACTGGCGAAAGACAGAAAGCTGGTGGCGTTTAAGTCTTATGGGAAGTGGTTTGATTGCGGAAATCTGGAGCGGTGGGAAAAGGCGATCCGGGAGTGGGATCACCCTTCGACAGACTCAGGGCAGGGTAAATAAAAAACCCGACCTTTAGGTCGGGTATTGTTATTTGGGTGAATTAGCGCTCGCGTTCCAGATCTCGGCAGACGAGGTAGTAGCTGCTATAGGCCGATACACCAGCGGCCAGATACGTTTGTCCGCCGCCCTCTCTTTCCAGGGCCTCTAGCTGCTTTGTTGCTTTATCTGCAAATTTCTTGCAAGAATCGGTTTTGGGTTGCGTAGAAGGAACAGGGCATTGTTTTGCAGTAGAATTTTGCTTTGGCTCTGCGGCATTGGCAGTCGAAGTTTTGCCGCTAAAGTGGATAAATAGTCCTGCAAATAAAAGAAATGGATAAACAACCAGAACAAGAGATATTTTTGTATATTTGTTCATTTGCGCCTCCTTGGAGCGGTATTTGCTTCAAACAACTGTACTATAGTATAATATACATATTAAATTATGTCAAACAATAATTTTAAAAATAAAGGAAAGAAGGTTTTCGTTGGTATGTCCGGGGGAGTGGATTCTTCCGTGGCGGCGGCGCTTTTGAAAGAGCGCAATTTTGAAGTAATCGGAGTTCATTTGAAATGCTATAACGTTGACGGTTGCGCCGAGCAGGATGCCGAAGATGCGCGTCGGGCGGCGGAAACCCTGAAAATTCCATTCTATGTTTTTGATATGGAACAGGAATACAAGGATAAGGTCGTGGAATATATGGTGGATGGCTACAAGAAAGGAATCACTCCGAATCCGGATGTGATGTGCAACAGGGAAATAAAATTCGGATTGTTTTTAGAAAAAGCTTTAGAACTCGGCGCGGACTATGTGGCGACAGGGCACTATGTGCGATTGCGCACAGTTAAAAGTCGAAAGTCAAAAGTCGAAAGTTACGCTCTTTACAGCGCAGAAGATAAAAATAAAGACCAAAGTTATTTTCTCTGGACTTTGACCCAGAAACAGCTTAGACATTGCCTTTTCCCGATCGGGGATTATCGGAAGCCGGAAGTGCGGAAAATCGCCCGCAAATATGATCTTCCTAACGCCGGCAAGAAAGATTCGCAGGGAATCTGTTTCCTGGGCCAGGTTTCGCTGAAGGATTTTCTCGTTAATTATATCCCTGAAAAAAAAGGAATCGTGGTCAATACCGCCGGCAAGGTGGTAGGCGAACATAAAGGCGCTTATTTTTACACCATCGGCCAGCGGGGAGGTCTCGGAATCGGCGGAAACGCCAAGCCGCTATATATTGCGGAAAAAGACGTCAAAGAGAACGCGCTTCTGGTCGCCGAAGAAAATGACCCGGCGCTTTACAGGAAAGAAGTTAATCTTGTGAATGTTAATTTTATCAGCCCCATAATTCATAATTCAAAATTCAGAATTCAAGTGTTCGCCCGGGTCAGATACCGACAACCGTTATTTCCCGCATTATTCATAATTCAAAATTCAAAATTCCGGCTTATTTTTGATAAGCCGCAGAAGTTCGTCGCCCTCGGGCAATCAGCCGTATTTTATTCTTCCAAAGGTGAAATGTTGGGCGGAGGCGTGATTGCGTAAAAACAGCCATCTGGATTATAATTCAGATAATATGAATCCCGAGCTTCCGAAGAAAACAGGCGTTGCGGATGATAAGGATATATTAGTTCCTATTCCGGCGAATGCGCCTGAATTGCCGACTGATGCGCAGGTCAAGGCCGTGATGGAGGAAATCGCCGCTAAAAAAGACGCAGTCCCTGAAAAACCGAAAGCCGAAGAAAAATCCCGCATTGATATGACGCGCGAAGCTTATCTGTCGGCGAAATTGAAATTGGAGGAAAAAAGAAAGTCCTTGTCCGGTTTCGAGAATTTATCCGAAGAAGAAAAGGAAGATCATTTTTCCATCGATCCGAAGGCCAAAAAGATGATGGAAAAATTCAATGCGGCCAGTGAAGAATATTTCGGCGCGCGCGGAGAAGATCTCGGGAAAAAATTGGAGGAGTTGGAGGATGAATTCATATCGAAAAAACTCTCCGAAGAGGAGCGCGCGTCTGAAATGAAAAAGGCATCCTCGGTCTATTTGCTTTCTGAATTCAAGAAGGTCTACGATACCAGAACGGAAATGATGGCGATGGAAAACAAGAAGAATTCTTCCGGTTTTTTGAAATTGGCATTTGATTCGGCTGATTGGTACAGGAAATTGCCTTGGCAGAATAAATTGGCGCTTTCAGGATTGCTTCTGACCGGCGGAGTCGCTGCCGGAGCGGCCGGCGGAACAATCGGAGCGGCGTTGGCCGCTGTCGTAACCGGCGGGAAAATCAGTCAGAGCATGCTTTCTTCCGCCGGTTTTTCAATAGCTCTCGAAGGAGGTATCAAGCATCAGCAGAAAAAGGAATTGGAATCAGCGGAAAATGAGAAATTCGGCTCTGTCGCAGGAAAAGCAGTCGAAGGAACGGCAGGAGCCGGTAAGGATGAATTGCTCCAGTTTTTGAGGTCGAAAGACAAAGAGCTGGAATTTATGAGTTCAATGGCTGAAAAAGATGTGCGTGACATCGAAGATTCATTGTCGCGGCGCAGATGGCTGTTTTCAGGTTTGGCCGGAACTTTTATTGGTTCCGGATTGGCCGCCGAAGCGGTTTCCAATATAGGAAAAGGTCTTGGTTATCTCGCGGAATCTTCCGGCTTGAACAGAATCTTCGGGGGTCTGATGGACAAGCTGCATTTGTCCTCGGTTCCGCCGGATGAGGCGATGGAGGCGGCGGCTAAAGAGGCGAATCATACAGTAACTATCGGAAAAGGAGACAGCGTGGCCCAGGCGGCACATACTTTGGCGAAAGAAGGAAAATTATCCGAGGATCAGTTCAAGCAGGCCTGGGGAAACTCTTTTGTCGATGTCAGGGGCGTGAAAGTCCCGATCAAAGATATTTCTCTGGTCCATTCCGGAGATCAGGTTGTTTATGTTTCCGGAGCCGGATCCGCCGGGCATTTTGAGGTCGTTGATTACGCCAAAGACAAGCTGGGAATCGGGACAAATCAGGATCTTTATGCCATGTATGAAAAATCGCATAAAAACGCGCCGGTCTGGCTTCAAAAGGCGGTCATCGAGGATGTGAACGAGGCATTCAAGGATAATTCCCTGGACGCCGACGATTCCAGGATTCTGGAGTTTCACCATGCGCACGGCAGTCTGAAGGATCAGATGGAGATCGAGGAGAGGATTTTCGATAAAATGGCCCTGCCGAAATCTGAAGGCAAGCCGTTTTCCGATCTTTTCGTGAAATTATCCAGTTCTCCGGAGCACGCGCGGTCGTTGAGGGTTTTTGAGATGCATCTTTCCCAGATCGGATTCGATTCTTCGAAATCAGGCGAATATGAGGCGATAAAGAATGTGAGGGTCGGGGATCTTCTTGAGAAGCGTGGCGGATCCTGGTTCAAGGATTATTTCTTTTCATCCGAACTCACAGATAAGAACGGCGATGAAGTTTCCGGAATCGGCATCGGTCTCCAGCGTAAACTTGCCGAATACATGAGATTGCTGGTTTCCTCCGGGGAAAAGAAATTAACGGTCGAGCAGTTTTTGCAGAAATTATCTTAGAAATATTTTATGGACCTGATAAAAGAGCTCGGTTTGGAAGATTTTTCCGAAGAAGAAAAGAATGAAATTCTTGTGCAGTTTACGGATTCCCTGCTCAAGCGGTTGATGGCGAGGGTTTACGCGAATCTTAATGCGGCGGATCAGAAAGAGTTCAGAAGACTCTCTGATTCCAAGGATCAGGCCGGGGTGGAAAAATTTTTTTCCGAAAAAGTTCCGGGGCTTGATCGGATAAGAGACGAGGAATTGAAGAATCTTACGGAAGAAGCGAGGGAATTCATGAAAACGGCCAAATAAGGCCGTTTTCATGAGTTCTGATTTTCCTACTGGACAAAGTATTGATATCTGTGTTACTGTATTGTCAGTATCCTTGGCAGTAAAATTTCTTTCTGCTGGAGGGCATCATGAAGAAGCGTCCGCGTTTCAAGCACATCCAATGCAGAGCTCTGGATCTTTTCAATAAAGGATTCAATGTTTTCCGGGTCGCCGAAGAGCTTGCTATCACCATATCCGAGGCGAGAAGGATTCATCTCCTTTTCATACAGTCGGAACAGATCACTCCCGATCGGAGAAGGGAGGTGACGGAGTTCCTTGAAGCCGGATACCGGCGCGACTGTGAAAAGCTGGCCACGGAGCTGATCTCCGATCTGCCAGAAATCCGCAGGATTATTTCTCCGACAAAAGAGGAGGCCTCGGAGCTTTCCTTCAGAATCGGAGTGATTTCGGGGATATATCCCGATGTCATAGCCGCATTTTTCTTCTTTCCCGGGACTGCGAAATTCGCTTATTGGGATGCCGACGGATCTGATTTTTTCATAAATAAAGTGAAAGAAATCAGGATCAACTGACGCCATAGAAAAGTTCTGCTCGCGCCGGCCCGTCCCGGAATCGGGACATATTGCGTGTTCATCCCGCAATGCGCCCGCGCGAGATTCCGCCGGAGAGTGCAGCTGCACACCTGATGAATCCTCCTCATCGGGTCAATGCAGTCCGGAGATTCAGGGAGGTTGCTCCTCCAGCCCAATCATAAATACCCGGGCACTGAATCAACGGCTGGGCCTTGGAAATCCTCGGCCTGAAGCGGTGCATTCTCCGGCACCTTTTACCGCCCCCGGCGCGTTCGCGCGCCGGGGGCATTTCTTTTTCCGTCCGGTTGCGGTAATATCCTTTAAATCATGATAATGCAAGCATTATTATTAAATCCTGCGGATGGAAGCGGCAGGCGATCCGCCTGATATGCCTCTGCGCGATAAAGCTTTCTACGGGTGCGCCTTTTTTCTTTTGGGCGTTTTTTTATTCAGTATCTTTAAAAGCATCGGGATCGTTCTTCTGGCGGCTTCCGCAGGATCCGCATATTTCCTGGCAAGCGGAGAGAGGTATCGGATATGGATGATGCCGGTGATGCTTATCGGGGCATTTTATTTCAATATCTGCGGATTGGTGCGGGATTCGATTTTCATTCCATACGGAGCTGATGCGCTGGTGTCAGGGATCGTGGTCAATGCGACCCATAAGTCCGCTTCACAGGAATTGATTCTGGAACTTTCCGATCCTTATAATGGAAAAATAAAAATATACGCCAAGGCATATCCGCGAATGAATTACGGCTCGAAGGCGGCGGTTTCCGGTCCGATTGAGCGTATTCCGGATGAGCAGGCGGATTTTTTCATTAAGGAAGGGATTTACGGCATTTCCAAATTTCCCGATATCACTCTGATTGAGACCGGACAAGGCAATCTCATCATCGGATATCTGGCCGGCCTTCGCGGGAGGATAATCGGAATTTTCAACCGCGCTTTGCCTCCGGAGAAGGCCGCCCTTATCGCCGGAATGACTATCGGAGCCAAGGAGGGATTTTCAAAAGAATTCAAGGATAAGATGTCCATAAGCGGGACCACGCATATTGTGGCTCTGTCCGGATACAACATCTCAATCATTTCCCTGAATGTCCTGGCGATACTGGCGCTGTTTCTTACGAGGTCGGCATCTTTTTATATCACCGTGGCTGTCATTTCGCTCTTTGTGCTTATGACGGGAGCCGAAGCATCGGCGGTCAGGGCGGCGATCATGGGCATCCTGGCTCTTTTCGCGAAAGAACGCGAAAGGCAGTTCAGCATGAAGAATGCCATAATTTTCGCCGCAACCGGAATGGTTCTGGTCAATCCACGTGTATTGGTTTTCGATCTGGGATTCCAGCTTTCATTCGCCGCGCTTCTTGGAATCGTATATTTTTTGCCGGTTTTGCAGAAAATTTTCCGATTCGAAAAATCCGGGTTTTTTTCCTGGAGGGAAAACGCCCTTACCACCATATCCGCCCAGCTGGCAGTGGTTCCGCTTCTGCTCGGGAAATTCGGAACGGTTTCCTTGACTTCGATATTCGCGAATATCCTGATTCTGGGGGCGGTTCCACTGACCATGGGATTGGGGTTCATAATCGCGCTTTCCGGTCTTGCGTCGGAGTTTTTGGCGGGAGCAATCGCTCTTCCGGCGGGTCTTTTGCTCGGATATGAGCTTCTGGTGATCGATGTATTTTCAAAATTCGCTTTGCCGATTGCGTCGGATTTTTTCAATCTCGGAACTTCTCTCGCGTATTATCTGATTTTGGGCGGAATCGTATTATATAATTCGGAAAATGAAAAATAGCGGATTCAGATATATCAAGGAGGCCATCGCGGTGGCGGTGATATTGGATATCATCCTGTGGTCTTTCGTATTCCGGGTCGGATCGGAGTCAGGTCCGGAAATATATTTTCTGGATGTCGGGCAAGGGGACAGCTCTCTTGTGATTTTCAAAGATAATGTGAAAATGCTGATTGACGGCGGACCGGTCAACGGACGGGTCAGGAAAAATCTTGAATTGATACTTCCGGCGGCCGACCATCGCATAGATCTGGTGATGATCTCCCATCCGCAATTGGATCATTTCGGTGGATTGCTTGAGATAATGGAAAATTATGATGTCGGAGCCGTGCTGTCGCCGTCAATCGAGGGCGAAAGCGAATTTTGGAGAGAGTTCGAACGCATACGGAAATCCAAGGGCGTTCCGCGCATTTTTCTAAAAGAGGGAGACCGCATCATCTATGGCGGTTCGGAATTTTCAGTTCTTTCTCCTTCCGCCGGATTTGTGAAGGATATCAATGACATGAGTATCGCAGGCATCCTGACGGCCGGCGGCTTCAAGGCTTTTTTCGGAGGGGACATGGGATCTCAAAAAGAAACCGAGCTGGCGCGCAAATACAATCTGGATGTCGATATCCTGAAGGTCAGCCACCACGGATCGAAATATTCCTCTGACGGCGGATTCTTGAAGGAGGCGAGCCCGTCGGTTTCCGTGATCGAAGTCGGTAAAAACAGTTATGGACACCCGACCAAGGAAGCGCTTTCCCGATTGGCCGCCTCCGGTTCAAAAATCTTCCGGACGGATTCGGCCGGTTTTGTAAAAATTTTTCTTGAAAGGGGGAAATTGCTGGTATATACTCAAAAATAGTCCATTGAACGGGAGTATCGCATGGAACAGGCAGTGAATATCCTTGTTTTGGCCGGGAAAGGATCGTTGATGCTTTTTTTTCTTTTCGTTGGAGCTGTCGGTGTGTGGCATATCCATAAAGCCAATCCGCGGCTTTCGAGGCGGATTGCCTGGGCGCTGATGATTTTCGGAATTTTACTCTGCAGTTTCACTTTATATGGAGGAACATATTTTGCAATTTTAGGATCAATCCTGCTTTCTCTCTGTGATACCGGCGGAAAAATTTTTAGGAAAGGTCTTCCGGAAAATGTGAATCCGTTTTCTGTAATCGCGGATGTCTGCATTTGCGACGGCGTTTTAAGTTCGGAATTTCCGGTTTATTTCAGATCGGACGGAAATTTCGATCCTGACCAATCCGGCAGCTGCCGTACGTGTTTCGCTTTGGCTGATGTGCTGACTCCGAGATTCTCGCAGGATGAGATAGAATCGCTGGTCCGCCGCATCCATGCTTCGGAGCCGGTCGGAATCGTAGCCGTCAAAGAACAGTATGCGCACATTATTCCCGAGAATCTCAAGAAGTCCGTGCGGGTCACGCAAAGCGCCGGCGGCCGGACGTTAAGGACGGAAACATATTATTTGGAAACATAGCTCCCCGAAAAGGAGCTTTTTATTTTAATCGGAATAAGTTAGAATAATTAAGTTGAATAATTTCTAGATTCTAAATACTAGCTACTAGATACTAAAAATGCGAACTCTAATCAGCGATATCATCAAAAAATCAGGGGAGAAAGTCGAGCTTATGGGCTGGGTGGCTGTCCGCCGCGATCACGGCAAGCTCATTTTCATCGATCTTCGCGACCGCAGCGGAATCTGCCAGGTAGTTTTTCTCGGTGGAAACAAAGCATTGTATGAAAAAGCCAGCCAGCTCCGTTCAGAGTGGGTGGTCAAGATAACCGGACAGGTGAATGCCCGTCCGGAAAAATTGGTCAATCCGAATCTTGCGACCGGCGCGTTCGAGGTGTTGGCCGAAGATCTGGAAGTTCTGAATGAGTCGGAAAACCCGCCGTTCCCGCTTGATACGGACGGACACGATATCAGTGAAGAAGTACGGCTGAAGTACCGTTATCTGGATCTCCGCCGTCCGCGCGTGCAGCGGAATATAAAATTGCGCAGCGAACTCGTCGACCGGGCGCGCCAGTTTTTGTTCAGCAGGGGATTCACTGAAATCGAGACCCCGTATTTTACCAGCACGACTCCGGAAGGATCGCGGGATTTCGTCGTTCCGTCCCGTCTTTATCCGGGGAAATTTTTCGCGCTTCCGCAGTCTCCCCAGCAATACAAGCAGCTTCTGATGGCCGCCGGATTTGAAAGATATTTCCAGATCGCCCGCTGTTTCCGCGATGAAGATCTGCGCGCCGACCGCGGATTTGAGCATACCCAGATAGATATGGAAATGAGTTTTGCCGACCGTGACGAGGTCATGGCGCTGGACGAGGAAATGATCACGACAATCTGCGAAGCGATGGGCTATAAACTGAAGGAAAAGCCGTTCCCGAGGATTACTTACGAAGAGGCGATCAAGAAATACGGAGCGGACAAATTTGATATGCGGACGGAAGAAGACAA
Source organism: uncultured Candidatus Saccharibacteria bacterium (assembly GCA_964355085.1). Taxonomy (GTDB): domain Bacteria; phylum Patescibacteriota; class Minisyncoccia; order UBA6257; family 02-FULL-45-10c; genus REEB48. The sequence continues at coordinate 10,727 of CAYHBW010000008.1, read as the reverse complement.
GGCGAACGGAGTCCTTGCCTTCGCCTGGGTCATTGATTTTCCGTTTTTTGAGAAAGATAAGGCGGGCAAGTGGACTTTCACGCACAATCCTTTTTCAATGCCTGCGCCCGAGCATCTGGAGTGGCATCTGAAGGGTGAGAATACTGAAAAAATCGTCACCCAGCAGTATGACCTGGTCTGCAACGGATATGAAACCGGCGGGGGAAGCATCCGCGCTCATCGTCCGGATATTTTAAAGGCGACTTTCAGAACCATGGGTTATAGCGATGAAAGAATTGAAAAGGAATTCGGACACATGCTCAAGGCATTCAGTTACGGAGCCCCTCCTCATGGCGGACTTGCCCACGGAATTGAGCGCCTGATGATGATACTGACCGGAGAACCGTGGTTGAGGGAAGTGCAGGCCTTTCCGCAGACCAGCAGCGGTCATACCTCGGTCATGGATGCGCCGTCGGAAATCAGTAAAGATCAGCTTAAGGAATTGGGACTGGAAATAAAAAAAGAGAAAAAATAAAAATATGAACAAAAAAGAAAGAACATTGGTTTTATTGAAGCCGGACGCGGTGCAGAGGAATCTGGCAGGGGAAATCATCAGCCGTTTTGAGAAGGCCGGTTTCAAGATAGTCGCGATGAAGCTTGTCCTTCCGACCAAAGACCAGACCTATACCCATTACAAGATAAATCCGAATCTTCCGCAGACCATCCTGGATCACTTGGCGAAGTTTCTGTCCGCCAGTCCGGTAGTGGCGATGGTTCTGGAGGGGAACAAGGCGATTCCGATTGTCCGCAAGCTTGTCGGTTCAACTGAACCTTTGCAATCCGCTCCGGGAACGATCCGCGGAGATTACACTTTGGATTCTTATGATCTGGCTGACAAGGAGGCCGGCCGCGCGGTCCGCAATCTTGTCCATGCTTCATCCAGTGTCGAAGACGCGGAAAAGGAAACCAAGGTGTGGTTCGATAAATCCGAACTCGTTGAATACAAAACCGTTCGCGAGAAGATACTTTACGACGTGAACCTGGACGGAATTCTTGAATAAGAAAATCCCCGACAAAGGTCGGGGTTTATTTCATGCTCTCAATGAGTTCAATGATGTCTCGGTCGTGCGACTTGGCCATTTTTTTCAGCGTAGTCAGGATTTTCTTTCCGATTTCTGTTTTATTTTTGACTTCCTGCAGTATTTCTTTGAAAGTATAGGATTTTTGGCTGACCCCGAGCATAATATGATCCGGGTTCTCGATTCTTTTCAGCCAGCGTTCCAGCGCAGCTATAATTTCTCCTTCGGTTCTTTTCTTGCGCATTGTTTATTCTCCTCCGGCGGCCATTGCCAGTATCATTTCTTCGAGTATGTTGACTGCCGATGCCCATTTAGTTGTCCGGAATTCCGGATTTTCCGAATCTGTATGCCAAGTTTCTCTTGCAGCAAGAACAATGATATTTTTTCCAAGCTGTCTGGCTAATTTTATTTCCAAATTTATTGCCGCAATTTGCGAATCCCTGTCTTGTTCGTTTGCAAAAACTATGTCCGCAGTTTTAATCCGAACCGCGGACAATAATTTTATTTCACCTTGATTTTTTGTCAGATTATCCCGCGGGTCGTTCCAGCGTACCAGACCCCTTTCTTTAAGCTTTCGCAAGTCAGCCCTGACCCGATCTTGCCAGCCAGATTTCATTCCGCCCGCAAGATACACATCAACCGGTTTTTTCATTGTTTTCCCTTGGATGAACTGATGTAAGAATATTGGAATTCGGTTTTTCTGTCAAATATTTTTTGGAGAGATGAAGTTCTCCGGGCTTACGCCCGGGGTATCCGGCTCAAGAGGAATAAAAAACCCGCGATATCGCGGGTCGAATTTCATCGGTAGGATACGTCCATTTTGCAGTGAGCGTGAGAGTTGGTTCCCCGGACCGGAGAAGAAGCATCTCCCGTGAGCCGAAGAAGCATTCCTCCGTTGCACCAGGTTGTTTTGAATTTTTTCGCCCTGTATTTTTTAATAAGGGCTTTTTTCGCCCTGTGAATGAGATTTTCCATGTCCGAAAACAGAATCGCATTCTTTTTGACCTTATCCGCAAGCATGATGTGCTTGTGGGGGAAAATAAGGATGAAATTCGGCTTCCTGTGTCCGCCAGCGATGACCGCAAGTCCGCGCCTTGAGGCGCAGATCGAATCGTGCTTCACGCTTTCCATTCCGTAATTCATCAGGCAAAGTTCGCATCCTTCACGGGGATCCTTCTTCTCCTTTTTCATTTTCTTTCCGGTTGTAAGTCCTGAAGATATCTTATCCACCGGTCTGCTCCGTGTCAACATTTACCGTAAAAATAAAAACGGAAGGAACATTCCTATCAATAATATAGACGAGTAATGGAGGGGATCCAAGGAAGCATTCTAACTTTTATACTTCAAGATTTTCTACTAGCAATATGCTATACTTAAAGTAGGTCAGAGACCTGACCTAGAGATTCCGCTCATTTTCCTACAAATCATTTTACAAGGGAGGACAAATCGCATGACGCCTTGGCGCTATGCTGCGTCCACCCACCTAATTTCTTTAGGGAATGATAGAGCGGAATTTTTTTGCCTAAATTACGGGATATCTGCAAATGCGGGCGGGTTTATTCAAAATTCCTTGATAATCATCGTGATTTGGTTTAGTTTGTAATCAGTTCATATCAAAGAGGAATAGGCATGAAAGTGATAGGTCCCAAGGCGATGATGTATGTGGCGCATCCGACCAGAATTTGGAAAGCCGGCGGAAGCGGCCGGATAATCGGATTCGTCCGACAGAAAGGATTCGCTCCGGTAAATCCGTTTCTGTGCGGAGAGTTCGATGATTTTGAAGGCGGTCGGGTCGGCAGGGAAGGCACGCTCCAGTGGACTCTGCATCTTCAGCGCGGTTGCCATTGGTCCGGACTCTGCGGAATTTCAGACGGCACCATGCGCGAGCTGGAAGATCGGCTCAAGTGGGACAAAGAGAAGCTGATGAGGGTTTTTTATGCGGATGACAACGGAGTTCCGTTTGATCCGCAGTGGGAAGAGCAATATGCGATTTTCAGCCGGAAATACGGAGATCTTTTCTCCGAGCTTCGCGGGAAGAATAAACTCGTCGCCTTTGTCGGTCCGAGCGCGGTCGGTAAAACTTATTGGATCGAGCGTTTGATCGGTAAATTCAGCAGCAGACTTAGTAGGGTCAAGAATACTACGACTCGTCCGCCCCGGGATCCACATGATGAAAGGTATTATAACCGGGTTTCAGCGGAAAGATTCATGGAAGGATCAGAGTTGAACGAATTTCTCGAGCATGATCGATATCTTGGTCATTATTACGGATCTTCGCTGATTGAAATGCGGCGAGTCCTCTCCAGTCATCATGGGATTTTTGCAATGACTCCGAGCGGGGCCGCCGAACTTCATAAAGCGAGATTTGAAATGAATGTCCGGTTTGTCGTACTCCGGCCTGCGAGCGAATCAGTGCTTTTGAAAAACTTCACCCGTCGTCAGGAAAAAGACAGCGCTAAGATCGCCGAATCTTTGAAAAAGGCGGCCGATTTCCGGTTGCCGGGCGATATTCCGCACGAAACTCTTGAATTGACCGGAACACGATACGACGAAGAAAGAGTCCTGGATCTCATTGCTTCATTGCTTAAGTAAATTCCGCCCCGCATAAACGGGGCTTTTTGTTGCTCCTGAATAAAATTTAAGTTATTCTGTCTGAATATCGGAGTGTGGGGTAGTGGCAGCCCGCGTCCATGGGGTGGATGTGGCCCGAGTTCGATTCTCGGCACTCCGACAAATGAAATTCTATTGGCATTGAAGTCAGGCGGTTTTTTTATGGCTCAATTCCCGCACATACGCTTGGTCTCTTTTAAGAGACCAAGCGGATATGTTAATTATCGCCGGTTAAATTCCGAGACATCAGTATGATGCATTGAAATAAAAAATCCGCCTTTTAAGCGGATTTTTTTGAAGACTTATCGAGCTTTCCTTTCTTGAGTTTGATGCACTTCACGCAGGCCTTCACTCTGCCAGGCTTTCCGGGTATGGAAAACCACTGCAGGTTCGCGTGTTTTCTTGTCCAATTCGTCGGGTTGTAGTGGCCGCGGAGCAATTTACGGGTTCCTCCCATATAATGTCCCTTGCCGCAAAATTCACATGCTTTCATACCAGGTAGTAGATCTTCAGTGCAACAGAATTTGTTGCGAAGTCTATGCTTATTATTTTTATTTTATTAATTGATAATACTAAAGTCAGGGAATGCAACATTGCTTCTGTCATAAAGCAACAACTGAAGATTCACTACCTGGCATAAGTATGAAATATATCATATACGAATTGAAAATTAAAATCAAGCAATGTATGATGCTTATTAGCATATTCCAAATGAATAGAGGAAGAGAATGAAATTTCCGGAGAAAGTTCTGCAGAAAGTCAGTCTTGTATTAAGGCAAAACGAGAAAAGGAAGCAGGAGGCGGAAGAAAGGGTATCGGCCGCTAAAAGGGAAAGAGATGATCTCGAAAAAGCCAGGAAGTCCAGAAAGACGGAACTCCTCGGTTATGCCAAAGAGGTTTCCGCCTGGCTTGCTGGCTTTTATGGCAGCGAAGACGTCGGGAAGCTTTTTTCAGCATTAGTCAGAAGCGATCTGACTATTTTCTGCGATAATTTTTGGCAGGGCTTCCCTAAGCCGAAACATTCCTATTGTTATGCGAGTATTTCAGTTGATAAAAGTAAAGCGGTTCTTTATCGCGAAAGATACAAAGGGATGCCCGCGCATGAATCCGGGTTGGGGAAAGTGCCATTAGATCCGAGGGTGTTGGTTTCCAAACTTCATCCGGAGTATCTTAAAAATCTCGCGGAGCATTTAAGAAGCGGCAAGGTATGGGATTACATCGACAATGAGGTTTCCGCGCATGTCAGAATCGGATAACGGCCTTCGGGCCGTTTTTTATTCCACTTGCAATTTTAAAGAAAATATTTTATATTATATTCAGAACATGTGGTTTTTTGAGGGGATGAATGGTGATCCTATTCGGTGTTCCGAAAGAGCATTCCGAGGATGTAAGAACAGCTCTAGGTGCGTATTCCGACTTGATTGATGAGGTTAAGGTAGGCGATGGAGAGCTGGTTAATGTTTCTCCGGAATTTACAGAAGAAATTCCGGCAAGATTTTTTCACATTCTTCTGAAAAAGGATATTAAAAATCGTAGTACCGCCCTTAATCAGATTGTGACGAGTTTATACAAGATTCTTGAGATGTATGTGAGCGATCCCGGTCCGAATATTTTATTACTCGATCGAGACTTGATTTGATGTAAAATCCCGTAATCGGGATTTTTTAATTGTGTCATTCCCGTCCGCCAAAGGCGGATAAACTCCGGCGGGAATCCAGAATTTAGGATTGAATTTCGGATCAAGTCCCGGATGACATCTCCAAGTGTCTCCTTTAAACTTTCCACTTTCTACTTTAAACTTATATCATATGTCTTCCGATACAGCCCAGCTTATAAAAGAAAAATTGGACATCGCGGATTTTCTCAAGAATTATCTCGAGCTGAAGCCGGCCGGGAAAAATTTCAAAGCCCGTTGTCCGTTCCATCAGGAGAAGACCCCCTCCTTCATGATTTCGCCGGAACGGCAGACTTGGCATTGTTTCGGCACCTGCGGAGAAGGCGGGGATGTTATAAAGTTTCTGATGAAGTATGAGAACATCGAATTTTACGATGCCTTGAAAATCCTGGCGGAAAAAGCCGGAGTGGAGCTCCGTGCGAGCGGCGATCGTGATTTTAATTCCAACAATAACCTTTATCGCGTGATGGATGAGGCCAAGAATTTTTTCAAATCCAATTTGTCTCAGGCGGACAAGGTCAGGGAATATCTGAAAGATCGCGGACTCAATCAGGAAACTATTGAAGAATTTGAAATCGGCGTGGCCATGGACGACTCCGACATGCTTACCAAGCATCTCATCAAAAAAGGATTCAATATTCAGGATATCGAGAAAGCCGGGTTGGCTTTGAAAACCGAGCGGGGAACTTATTGGGATCGTTTCCGGGCGCGCATAATGTTTCCGATCCATAATCATGTCGGCAAAGTCGTGGCTTTCACCGGCCGCATAATGCCGGGAAGCGAGAATGCGAATGTCGGCAAATACGTGAACAGTCCGGAAACTCCGATCTTCCAGAAATCCAAGATCCTTTACGGATTTGATAAGACCAAAAACGAAATCCGCCAGCAGCATAAAGCGGTGATGGTTGAGGGCCAGATGGATCTCCTGATGATCTGGCAGGATGGCGTGAAAAACGTGGTGGCATCTTCCGGAACGGCTCTGACCGATGAACATCTTACTGTCCTGCATCGTCTGGCTGATGAGCTTGTTTTGAGTTTTGATTCGGACGAGGCCGGGCAGGCGGCGGCCGAGCGGGCGATTGATCTGGCCAATTCCCATGATTTTTCCGTAAAGCTTCTTGTTATTGATGATCCGAAGCTGAAAGATCCGGCTGATGTGGTGCGCGCCAAGCCGGGTCATATTGCGGAGCTTGTCGTCAAGGCCAAGCCGGCCATGGAATATTATTTCCATAAATACATGAAGAATATTTCCGAGGATCTGAAAATAAAGAAGCAGATCGTCCGTGTAGTGCTCGGTAAAATCCGCGGACTTGCCAGCCCGATAGACCGCAGTCATTGGCTCAAAGAGCTTTCCCATCTGGCGAAAATCAGTGAAGCAGTTCTGGTGGATGAAATGGCCGCTTTGCCGAAAACTTCGGAAGCGGAGAAGCTTGCGGAAAAATATGTTCCTGAAAATCCGGCGCAGGAAACGAACCGGCAGGATGTCATACTTCAGCGTCTTTTCGGAATCATCCTGCATCTCAAGAGCGATCTGAAAATGCTTAACGATCATATAAAGTATTTTCCGGACAGGTATGCGAATGCCTACCGTGAGTTCACCAAGCCGGAGATGGAGCGGAGCAGCGATATTTCCGAACTCATGGGAAAGATCAGCATGCGCTTCAGCTATAATAACCAGGATATGGAAATCGATTCGCTTGAGAAGGAAATCGTCCTTCTTCTCCGCCAGTTGAAATTGGAATATTTGAAAGAAAAACGCCAGCAGTTGAGCGATCTGATAAAGCAGTTTGACCGGAGCGGAGACGAAAAGAGACTTCAGGAAGCGATGAGCGAATTTGCGGAAATCTCCAGGGAACTTCAGGGGTCTTAGTAGTCATAAAGTTCATAAAGTCTGTAAAGTCCTGGCTATTGCCTGTCATGCCGGACTTGATCCGGCATCCAGGTCCATGTCTGGATCCCGGCTCGGAGGCCGGGATGACATCTTCATGATGTCACTTATGACCTTTCCGACTATTCTTTAGTTGTATTAATGTAATTTTTGTGTTAAAATACACTCACTAGCGCGTCAAATAGCAGGAATTGCGACTGAATATAAACATTTCGCATCATCTATCATTGGCACGGGAAAGTGAAGTCATTTGCATGAAATAATTAAAAATAATTTTCTGCGATCCCATCGCAGGATCACTACCCGATGAAAAATAAAAAAACCAAGAAGAAGCCGGTCAAGAAAATGAAAAAAATCAAAAAAGCGGCCAAACGGCCGGCGAAGAAAGCCGCCAGGAAAGCGAAGAAGCCCGTAAAAAAAGCAAAGCCGGCTCCGAAGCGCGCCGAAAGATTTTTCCCGAGCTTGTCTTCCAAGAGATCGGAAGAAAAACCGGTGAAAATAGTCAAATTAAGTAAGAAAGAACAGATTACCGCCGACAGTCTCGGAGATCTCATCGCCCGCGGACGAGGACGCGGCTTCGTGACTGACAACGAAGTTTTGCAGGCCTTTCCGAAAATCGAGGATAATCTTTCCGTTCTCGAGGATATTTATAAGAAACTTGAAGAGGTCAACATCAAAGTTGTTGAGACCAGCCAGTTGATCGAGGTTCATAAAGAAGCGGAAATTTCCAAGGACGAATTGGAGCGCGCCGCCAGAATTGAAGGCGATCTGCCGGATTCCGTCCAGACATATCTGAAGGAAATAGGAAAAATAAAACTGCTTACCGGCCAGGAAGAGAAAGACCTTGCCAAGCGGGTGGAAAAAGGAGACAAGGAAGCTCGCCGGAAATTCATCGAAGCGAATCTTCGTCTTGTGGTTTCCATTGCCAAGCGTTATGTGAACCGCAGCCCGCACTTGAGCATTCTGGATCTCACCCAGGAGGGGAATATCGGACTTGCCCGTGCCGTGACGAAATTCGATTACCGGCGCGGTTTCAAGTTCTCAACTTACGCAACCTGGTGGATCCGCCAGGCCATCACCCGCGCCTTGGCCGATCAGTCCCGCACTATCCGCATTCCGGTGCACATGGTTGAAACTATTTCCAAATATACACAGGCGAAGCGCCATCTTGTTCAGGAACTCGGACGCGACCCACTTCCGGAAGAAATCGCCATTGAAATGAATCTGCCGGTTGAAAAAGTCCATCACATCCAGAAGATTTCCCAGGAAGTCGTTTCTTTGGAAGCTCGGGTAGGCGAAGACGACGAAGGAGAGTCTTCTTTGGCTGAATTCGTGGAAGATGCCGACAGCTTGACTCCGGCGCAGATTGCATCCCAGAAACTTCTCCGGGAGCGAATCAAGAGCATCCTTGTAGACCTTACTCCGCGTGAGCAGAAGATCCTTGAGATGCGCTTCGGACTTGCAGACGGTATTACCCATACCTTGGAAGAAGTGGGCAAGGAATTCGCCGTTACACGCGAGCGTATCCGCCAGATCGAGGCCAAGGCCTTGAGCCGCATCAAACAGCACGGAAAATCCCATATGTTGGAGGGATACTAAAAGGGGTAGCCAAAAGTCCATAAAGTCGAAAGTAGAAAGTTTGAATCCAGAAAACCGCCCGAAAGGGCGGTTTTCTGGTAAAAATCATGGAATTTTACCTGAATTTACGGATAATTCCGGACTTGACAGGGCTATGGCTTTTTTGACTAAAGTATGCTATACTAATCTTAAGTCAGATAGGGTCAAATTTAGTCGTAATATGTAATCGGAAAGCTTATTCAGGTAAGCTTTTTTCATTGGAGAACAATCTATGAACAAGTATATCCGTTTAAATCGTCTTTGGGCTGTAAAAACCGGCGTTTTGGCTCTATTTTTGGCTGCTTTAGCTGGTACTCCGGTTACCCAGGCCTCACAGGGACTTATGGCTTTGGCTATAGAGCAGGCCGTGGAAAATCCTGGTCTTTTGCCTACAAATCCGTTTTATTTCCTTAAGAGTCTCCGCCGGAGCACCCAGAGGGCTTTGACTGTCAGCGCCATAAAGAAAGCTGACTTGGAATTGGACATTTTGAGTCAGAAAGCCGGTGAAATAAAGAGATTGCAGGAGGTTTTGGACGGCGGAGACGAGAATGTCAAAGCCGCCACTGTTCCTTACAGGGAAAGTCTTGAAAATCTGGCGCTCAATCTTCAGGCAATAAAAGAAACCGGAAAATCACCGGCTGTCGATCAGCTTCTTTCAAAGCTTCTTGAAACCGGACTCAAACACCTAGTTCTTTTTGACGGTCTTGCGAAAGATGCGGATGGAGGAATGCGCGATCGTTTGGAGTCCTTGAATGCGCAGATGTCGGAAACGATAGCTTCGGCCTTGACGCGCCTAGATTCAGCGGAAAAACTGCGCAATCGCCTTGGAGAATTTTCTGCGGGCGATTCCGACGATTTGTCGGCTGAAATCATGTCAGTCAGGGCTTTAAGCCGGGTTGAAGACGAGCTTTCCGGAGATTCTTTCGTCAGAAATGTGATTTCAACCGGGAAAGACGATTTGTTCTCCGGGATCATCTCAAAAATGGAAAATCGCGAAGGAAAGCAGAGCGTGCCGGATGTTTTTGACGGAATTTCCGGTAATGTTTTGAAGACTATGGAAGTTGTCGATGAAATTCGCGAGAGGATCGGGGATTCCGAACTGAAGAACACTTTGGCCATCGTGCGCCAGAGACTTTTGGATATCGGCAAGGATGAGAAATCGATAAGCAAGCCGGAGTCAGCAAAGTTGGTTTCCGAAGTTGGTCAGCTTTTGGAGATCGTCACTTCCGCAAGCCAAGGAACAAAGAGCAATTCCGTGAATACATTGGTTGCTAAAGCGAAATTCAATCTTACTCAAGCCGAATCTTCATTCGCAGCCGGACAATACGAGGATGCCGCCGGGCAGGCGAGCGTCGCGCTGGCCGCCGCAAAAAACGCAGCGAGTCATCTTGCCCGCTTGGATAAATCCGAATTGGAGCAGGAGATCGGCGATCTGGAGAAGGAGTATGATTCTCTGTCCGGTCGGGCTAAGGAGCTGGGCGTAGCAAATGACGGTTCTTCCGCCGTATTCGTTCTATTGGTTCAGGCGGAAAAATATCTCGGATCTGTTTCCGATCTGCTCGGCAGCAAACTGAATCTGGACAAAGCTGTTCCGGCGATTCGTGACGCTTCTTTGGCTGTGGCCCGCGTCAGCGTCGCCCTGAATAATCTTGAGGCGGAAATCAATAAGACCACTTCAATGAAGCGCGCTTCCCAGTCCCTGATTCAGAGAGTGCTGCCTATTGATGAAAATAAGGAAAAGGAATTGAAGAAAGAGGCGATTGAAGAAGTGAATCGGGCGGTCGGGAATTAAAAGGCAGGTTTTAGTTTTTAGATGTCAGGTTTTAGCGAAAGAGATGGAAACCCGCGGGAGCGGTTTTTTTTGATATCGTGCGACTCG
>CAYHBW010000007.1:0-26942 GCA_964355085.1 uncultured Candidatus Saccharibacteria bacterium | reverse complement strand
TTCCGCGCCAAGACCGATGCAGTCACCGACGATCTTATTCCTCCGCGCCAGATGTCCCTGGAACAATGCCTTGAGTATCTCGGGGATGATGAACTCCTGGAGGTCACGCCGAACTCCCTTCGTCTCCGCAAGCGCGTCCTGAAAAACACGCTTAGGAAATAAAAACTCCCCGATCCGGGGAGTTTTTTAAAATATATTCCATCTGAATCGGTGATTTTCAACCGATGCAAGGCCCGCATTCAGGAATATCATGCTGACAGCGGCCAATATGAAATTTTCGGCAATTCCCAATCCCATTCCGAAACCGATAAACATGAGAATGAATCCGTCATACATCGGATTATTCAAAAATGAATATACGGAAGTCCTGATTTCCGGATTTTCTTCCGGGAAGAAAAATCTCCGTCCCATCGCATTCTCCAGTCCGAGAACCGCCATCGATCGGCTGGAAAGCAAAGAACCTGCCAGGGCTATAGCCGCTCCGAAAAACTGGAGGTATGCCGGAACCGGAATCCTTCGGGCGCTGAACTGCATCCAGATTATTAGACCAAGCAGTACAAGCCAGAAAATCCCGTTAAAAATATAATGGATAAGCCAGCGCTTTTTCCTTGATTCCAGATATTCCTCCCCTTGATGACGTCCGGCGTAATAAAGCGCCAGACCCTGTGATAAAGTCGCGGCCGCAAATATGGCGATGATCAATGTAAGCATATTTAAAATAATTATATCATAAAAATAAAAGCGCCCTTAGTCGGGCGCGTTTTCCGTATTTTTATTCCGGCTATGACGTTCCTTTATCCGGATGGCTATCCATAAAGCCAGGCAATTCAGCGAAAAAAGCAGCGCGGATAACAGAATTGCTGGACCGATCATCCGCATCGGATCAAAATCCCCGGATAATATTCCTCCCAATGCGACGCCGGAAAGCCCTCCGTAAAATCCCGGTGATCTGAAAAAATCACGGGAGACCTTTTTCAGGATTTCTTTCACTTGAACCTCCATTCAAGAACCGCTGATAATTCTACCGTACGGAATTACAGACGTCAACAGAAAAATCGCCATCAACAGCCGTTTATCGCAAATAATCCGGAAAAGAAGTAAAATATCCGTATGAAGACAAACTTTGAAGAACTTTCTTCCGCAGCTCCTCTGCGCAAAGACGCGCTTGAAATAGTCGGGGCGGGACTTTCGGCGATTGATACGGCCGGAATCATAAATTCAACGGTCCGGATGACCGGCGGAACATTGGAAATCAAAGATGAAAAAATCCGACTGGAAGGAATCAGGAGGATTTTCATCGTCGGAATCGGAAAATGCGCCTTCGAAGCCGGTGAAGCTCTTGAAAAAATCATCGGGGAACGCCTTACCGGCGGCATCACTCTGGATGTCCGGAAAGGCGCGTTGCATAAGATAAAATCTCTTGCGGGCACGCATCCGGTCATGTCGGATATAAATATAGATGCCACAAAAGAAATCATCGCGCTTCTGACCGGACTGTCGGAAAGCGACCTGGTACTCTTTATAATTTCCGGAGGCGGATCCGCGCTTCTCTGCCAGCCGAATAATTTCACCTGTCAGGATGAATCGATGATCGTGGACTGCCTTGTAAGCTCCGGAGTCCCGATTGGCGAACTAAATACTGTCCGTAAACACCTCTCTCTCGCCAGAGGCGGCTATCTGGCGCAATATTCCCATCCGGCGAAATCGGTTTCCCTGATTTTTTCCGATGTGCCGGGAGACAATCTTGAATTTGTCGCTTCCGGACCGACTATGCCAGATACGACCACGGTTTCCGATGCGGAAAAAATACTGGGGAAATACGATGTCTGGAACAAATGCGGCACTGTCCCCTTGACTCTGATTGAGACTCCGAAACATAAGGAGATATTCGAAAATGTCCGCAATATCCTTGTCTGCTCAAATCGGATAGCCCTTGAATCCATGAAAGAAAAAGCGGAAGCGCTCGGATATGGCGTGAAAATCATGGATGCGAAATTTTCCGGCGAAGCCGGAGATGTCGCCGCCAGAGTGCTGAAAGATATCGGGAAAGTACCCGGCAAGACAGTTCTGCTTTACGGAGGGGAAAGCACGGTCAAATTGCGCGGGAGCGGCGGAGTGGGAGGAAGGAATCAGGAACTTGCCCTGGCGGCATTGAACGGAATAAATCCGGGACAACTGATCGCTTCCGTAGCGACTGACGGACGGGACAATACCGATCATGCCGGCGCCATCGCCGATGAAATCACAAAAAAGCATGCGCGGGAAACAGGCGCGGAATCCTCGGAATATCTTAAAAACAATGACTCATATTCTTTTTTCAAAAAAACCGGAGATTTTCTGCTGACAGGAAATACGGGATCGAATGTTTCTGATATAATAATAGCAATCAAAGAATAATTAAAAGTGACATCGCAAGATGTCATCCCGCACTCGATGCGGGATCCAGTTCTGGATTCCGGCTCGTAGGCCGGAATGACACAGGACAGTTATAAAGTTAAAAATGAAAATAGGATTCTTCGAACTCGAGGGTTGGGAAAAATCAGGCATTGAATCCGCGCTGGACGGAAACGAACTTTTTTTGTCCGGAAACAAGATTACGGGTATTGAGCTTCCGGACCGCCGGGATTTTGAAGCTGTTTCCGTATTCGTAAATTCCAGAATCGACGCGAAAGTCCTGGATGCGCTGCCTGATCTGAAATACATCTCCACCCGCTCCACCGGCTACGACCATATCGACATTGCCGAATGCAGGAAGCGCGGGATCGGCGTTTCTTTCGTACCGGGATACGGCGATAATACGGTCACGGAATTCACCTTCGGACTGATGGTAAATCTTACGAGAAAAATCTATCAGGGCATCGATCAGATAAAGGAAACCGGATCGTTCAATCTTTCCGGCCTCCGCGGAGTCGATCTGGCCGGCAAGACCCTCGGCGTGATCGGCACCGGCCGCATCGGTAAAAAGATGATAAAGATAGCAAAAGGATTTGAAATGAACGTCATCGCCTATGATCCGTTTCCGGACGAAAAATCCGCCGGAGAACTCGGCTACCGCTACGCCGGACTCGATGAAGTCCTCGCTTATTCAGACATAGTCACCCTGCACTGCCCGTATACCCCACAGACCCATCACATGATAAACGCGGCCAATATGAATAAATTCAAAAAAGGCGCTTATCTCGTGAACACCGCACGCGGCGGACTCGTTGAAACCGAAGCGCTTGTGTCCGCGCTTAAACAAGGGATTCTGGCCGGTGCCGCCATGGATGTCATTGAAGAAGAGGGGGAAACCAAAGACGAACTTACGCTTCTGACTGACGGCCACCCGAATGAAAAGGAACTTAAAACAGTCCTCATGAATCACGCGCTTATGAAAATGCCGAATGTCCTCGTCACGCCGCACAATGCCTTCAATTCCCAGGAAGCGCTCGTCCGGATACTGGATACGACGATTGAAAATATCCTGTCCTTCAAAAAAGGAGAGGCGCTGAATTCCGTACCTGAATTGAAATAGGAAATCCGCCTTTAAGGCGGATTTTTAATTTAAGACTTTCGACATCAATACTTTTGACTTTCAACTGCTCCTCCCGATCTTGTGGAAAAATTTATCGACTAAAGACCACGGGAATGTCTCGATTGCCAAAGCCAGACACGCGCCTAAAAGCCCGAGATCCCTGGCTATGATACCTGAACTGCTGATTCCCAAAACCACTCCGGCAAGATGCAAAGCTCCCAGCGCTGATCCTATTCCTACAAGCGGATTGATAAGCAGCATGATTCCGATTGCAATATCAAAAAATCCGGTCAAAACCATGAAATTTTCCACTGGATCAGGCAAAACCTGAAGCGCCCACGGCTGAATCGATTTTCCCCAGCCGGCCGGATTCTGGAGAACCATATATCCGATCCAAATGAATGTAACCGCCAGACCGCCCCTCAACGTCCACATCGCTATATTTTTCATAATATTATTATTTTTTCTGATTAATTGTTATTTTTCATCCGCGAAAGGTTCGTGTTCAATGCGCCGGACGCTCCTTTGATTTCTTGACCAGATCGAACGCCTCTTCAGCTGTTTCAACTATCGTATAAAGATTCAAGTCATCCCCGTCTATCGCATGATATTTTTTCAGCATCTTATTCCTGAAAAAATTATCCAACTCTCCCCAGAAGTCCTTACCCACAAGAATCACCGGTATCTTATCGTGTATCTTGTGCGTCTGTATGAGAGTCAGAATCTCGGACATCTCATCAAGAGTTCCGAATCCTCCCGGAAAATATACGTAGGCCTGGGCCGAATACGAGAGCATCACCTTTCTGGTGAAGAAATAGTAGAAACCAATGGCTTTTTTGACGTACGGATTGACGCGCTGTTCATACGGCAGTTGAATATTCAACCCGATTGAATCCCCTTTCTTGCCATCGACTGCGCCGCGATTGGCCGCTTCCATGATTCCCGGTCCGCCTCCTGTGATCACCGAAAATCCCGCCTGCGACAGAAGCTTTCCCAATTTCTGCGCTTCCTTATACCAATGATCGCTTTCAACCGGTCTTGCCGAACCGAAAATAGTCACGGTTTTTTTGAAATCCGCCAAAAACTGGAATCCGTCCACGAATTCCGCCATGATTCGGAAAACCCGCCAATGAAATGACGAACGCCAGTCATTCTTATGCCGGTGGAATTCCGGCAGCTCCTTTGCCGGAACATTCATTCCGTCCGTATGGATATTTCTGTCATTACTCATGAAAATTATTTGATTTTATTAATTTTACTTCTATTTCAATTATAAACTATGAGGGATATTTAAAGAAATCCGCAGACCGGCGGAAACTGGTAATTTCCCTATAACTCTGCTATTCTGTCAAATATGCAAACTAATCAACCGAACGGCTTCACAAAGCTTGGAATCGCCCCGGCCATCCTGGAGGTGCTTTTTAAGAATAAATTCGAGCAGCCGACCCCGATTCAGGAACAGTCCATCCCGACCGCCATCGAAGGCAAGGATCTCGTCGGCATCGCCCAGACCGGAACAGGCAAAACCCTGGCTTTCGGCATCCCGATGATCCAGCGCGTGCTTCAGAATAAAGGCCTCGGCCTTATCGTTCTGCCTACCCGCGAACTTGCAGTCCAGGTCCGTGAATCATTGCAGCTGATCGGGAAGGATTTCGGCGTGAAAACCGCCCTGCTTATCGGAGGATCTCCGATGGGACGCCAGGTGGCGGAACTCCGTCAAGGCCCGAATATCGTCATCTGCACTCCGGGACGCGCCATCGACCATCTCCAGCAGAAAACTCTTTCGCTTTCCGGAGTAAGAATGCTCGTTTTGGACGAAGCCGACCGCATGCTCGATATGGGATTTGCCCCGCAACTCAAACAGATTCTCATCCATGTTCCGGCCGAGCGCCAGACCATGCTTTTTTCCGCAACCATGCCTCCGCAGATAATGCAGATTGCCCGCAACTTCATGAAGCTTCCGGTTCAGATTGAAGTCGTCCCGCCCGGCACAGCCGCCACCAATGTCACTCAGGAAGTTTTCATTGTCGGAAAAGATCAGAAGGGCCCACTTTTACACAAGCTCCTTTATGACTACAAAGGATCGATTCTTGTTTTCACCCGCACGAAATTCTCGGCAAAAAAAGTCGCCCGCAGCGTAAAACTGGCCGGGCATACTTCCAACGAACTTCATTCCAATCGCTCCCTCAATCAACGCCGTGATGCGCTTGAAGGATTCAAGACCGGCAAGTACCGCGTCCTTGTGGCGACCGATATCGCCGCCCGCGGAATCGACGTTACCGGCATCGAGCTGGTCATCAACTATGATCTTCCGCAACAGGCCGATGATTATATCCACCGTATCGGCCGCACCGGCCGCGCCGGAGCTTCCGGACACGCCATCTCCTTTTCAACGCCTGATCAGCGCGGTGATTTGCGGACGATTGAAAGACTATTGAGGAAATCCCTCCCGGTCGCAAAGATGCCGGAAACCCTCCCGAATGTTCCGAAGGAGGATTTCACTAATCGTCCGGAGCGCAGGCCATTCCACGGAAGACCGCAAAGATCTTTCTCCGAAAACAGGAAAAAGCGCGAATTCGGAGCCACTCATCAGCGCGAAGGATTCCGCCACCGCCAAAGATATCGACCGTAAAAAATCCCCCTTCGGGGATTTTTTATTTAAAATTTATAATTTAATCTTTGAATTTTTCTGCTTTCAGTTTCCAGATTCCAGCTGCTGACTGCCAGCGACATCCTTTATCTGCTCCCTGAATTCTTTCCTGATCTTCTCCACCTTAGGCGCAATCATATAAGCCGAATATCCAGCGTCCGGATGATTTTCATAATATCTTTTATGATATTCTTCGGCCGGATAAAATCTGTCTAATCTTGAGATTTCCGTCACTATCGGTCTGCCGTATTTCTTGGATTCCGTAATTTTATACAGATATTTTTCCGCTTCGGCTTTCTGGATTTCATTTTCATAGAAAATAACCGAACGGTATTGAGTGCCGACATCATTTCCCTGCCGGTTCAAAGTCGTCGGATCATGACTCGCAAAAAATACTTCCAAAAGCTTCGTAAACGGGATGATTTCCGGATCATATTCTATCCGGATGACTTCCGCATATCCGGTATTACCCGTGGAAACCTGCTTATACGACGGGTTTGGCGCGGTTCCGCCGGCATATCCGGGAGTCACATCGCTCACGCCTTTCAATTCCAAAAAAACGGCTTCCGTGCACCAGAAGCATCCCCCGCCGAATGCGACTGACTCAATCGTTCTTGCCATAAATCATGATCATTTATTTTTCCGCCCTCATTATGAAATACGGCAGAAAATTTCTCGGCTCGAATGAAATATCAATCGATCTGAAATATTTTTTCAAAATCGGAAATATCAGAGGCGAATACTGGTATACAAGGAATACTCCCTCTTTCCCGAGGGCGGAACAGGTATTCGCAATCAATCTCACCCTATCCTTCGGACTGATGAGAGTGAAGGGAATTCCGGAAATGACGGCGTCGATTCTCGGCAGTCCGGCCCTCTTGAGATCGCCGGAAGCGGCGATGACATCGTCAGTCGATATGACCAGCCGGTCGTCCTTTATCCTGC
This sequence comes from uncultured Candidatus Saccharibacteria bacterium, assembly GCA_964355085.1. Lineage (GTDB taxonomy): Bacteria > Patescibacteriota > Minisyncoccia > UBA6257 > 02-FULL-45-10c > REEB48. The sequence goes on along the minus strand of CAYHBW010000007.1, from coordinate 19,833 downwards.
GGAGTTCATGAATGAAATTTTCATTTATCTCGAAAGCGATCAGCTTCCCGTCTGCCGGAAGATTTTTTAAGATCTCTTTTGTGACGACTCCGTCGCCGGCTCCGTACTCCACGATATATTTCGGGTCGGAAAGGAAAAGCTGCTCAATGAGCTTTTTGACCACGTATTTCGAACTGACGGTAATGGCGCCGACTTTATAATCCTTCAGCGTCGCTTTGAGAAAATCGAGTCCGCTCATCAGAGTTGCTCAAGATCCAGGGTCTTATCGATCCGGATCTGACTTACGAATTCAGGAACGTGACTGACCAGGATCATCGTTCCAGTATATTTATCCAAGGCCTGCGCAATGACCGGAATATGGCGGAAATTTATGTGATTGGTCGGCTCATCGAGAATCAGAAGCCCCGGCTTCTGCAGAACCAGACGGGCGAAAGCCACCAGTCCTTTCTGGCCTTCGGACAAACTTCCGACTTTCGTACGCAGAATCTGCTCATCGAGAAGAAATCCGGCGGCAACCGACCGGAGTTTTTCTTCGGTCATATCCATGTCAAAACTGTCCTTTGTAACCTCGGCGAGGGAAGCATGGACGGTATCATCGAAATTCAAAGTGGAAAAGTCCTGGCGGTAATAACCGATCTTCACGCCCTTGGCGACATGTTCTCCCTTGGCGTGTCCGCTGGCGAGTTTTTCAAGCAAAGTCGTCTTACCGATTCCGTTCGGCCCGGTCAGATGGAGATGCTCGTTCTTTTTCAGGATGACATTAACTTTTTTATTAGCCGGTTTATGATTTTTGATTACGGAAACCGAAGACAGCTCCAGAACCGGATTTTCCAGGCCCTCCTGGCACTGGATGAAAAAATTCCTGATGGTCCGGTCTTCCTTGCGGACATCCACGGTCTCTTCTTCCAGCTCCTCTATTTTCTCGCGCATTTTTCTGGCGACATCGCGCATGTGCCCGCCTTTTTGCGCGAAGAAATTCGCCTGCTCTTTACGATTGGCGATATCTTTTTCCAATCTCACATTCTTCATTCTCTCGCGCTCGATGCGTTCTTTGATTTCTTTCACCAAATCATAGTAATTTCCGACATACTGCTCGACTTTCTTGGTGAAAATATCCAGATAAAGAACCCCTTGCGCGAAAGCATTCAAAAATTCCGCGTCATGGGAGATGACGATGCAGGTTTTTTTATAATCCTGAAGAAACTTAGTCAGATGCGCGATGCCGGCCTTATCAAGATTATTGGTCGGCTCATCAAGTAGAAGCAGATCCGGATCCTGAATAATAGCCGAGGCCAGAAGAATTCTTGCCTGCTGTCCTCCGGAAAAAGATCCTATAATCCTATCGTACGGAGCTTTCAAATTGACTACCTCCAGAACATTGTCTATCCGGGGCTCGATATCGTAAACTTTTCTGTCAAAGCACTTTTCAAAAAATTCCAATACGGTCAGCTTTAGCTGATCGCGCGGAATGACCTGCCGCCCGGTCGCTACAGTCAGTCCTTTTTCCAGGGTTATCATTCCGGAATCATTCTTAAGTTCTCCGGTCATGAGCTTGAAGATCGTGGATTTACCCGCGCCGTTCTGGCCCATCAGGGTTATTTTCGCTCCCCGGCGGATGGAAAAATCCGCCTCATTAAGAATCGGTTTATTGTGTCCGAACTCGAAAGACACTTCTTTGAATCTGACTATGACGTCGGTGTTTGACATGATGTATAGAATAACACATTTGAAATGAAAATTCCATCCGAAAAACCGGCCGAAAATAGACCGGTAATCAGCCGACTATCCCCAATAAATCGTATTGTATTCCTTGAGTTCCAGATGCTGTCCGTCCTTGTCGGATTCGTAGACCGTGAGACCGCAATTTTTTGGCTCTTCACCCGCAGACCAGCGCAATGCCCTTTCGTAATTCCAGTGCTCCAGAAGGAAACGAAAAGCGCGGATCGTTCCGCCGTGGGTTATTATCAGAACTCTCTTCCCCATCCGCTCACGAAAAAGCATATTAATGAAAAGATAAACGCGCTCGGCGACCTGGGCAAGACTCTCGCCGCCGACCGGCCGGCCGAAAAATCCTCCGAAAGTTTTCCAATAATCCTGAAGCCATGGGAAATATCTCTCCGCTTCATCTTCAGTCATTTCGTAAGTATAGCCGGCATCCCGCTCGCGGATGAACGGATTGCTGCGTATTTTAATATTCTTCCGCTCTTCCTCCGGCCAAGCCGCCAGGATATTTTCCAAAGTCTGTTCGGTACGGAGATACCCGGAGTGGTAGGCGTAATCAAAAGTCCCGAATCTCTCCCGCAGTACCACGCCGGTCTTTTTCGCCTGCTCCGCACCGAGCGGAGTCAGCGCGATATTATGGTCCGGAATTCCTTTGACGTCTTTTCTGGCATATTCATCGGCAAAATAAGTCCTGCCCATCTTCGCTTTGTTTCTTTCCGACTCGGCATGTCGGACGATAGCCAGCATTGCCGGCCTTTTGATTTCACTTTTTTTCCAAAATTTCCAGGATGACATATTGTATCTACTTTAACACAAACTCACCGCCCGCCAGTCACTTCCCGCAACTCCTGATAAGCTGACCTCCTATCTCCTGACTTCCTGTATTATAAATATATGTCCTACTTCGTCTATATCCTGAAATGCAAAGATGGCACGCTCTATACCGGCATCACAAATGACCTCGCCAGGCGTTTTGAAGCGCACAAAAAAGGAATCGGCGCGCGCTATACCCGTTCCCATCCGCCTAAGAAAATAGTCCGCTCGGAAAAATACGGCACAAAAGGCCGGGCCTTGAAACGCGAAGCGGAAATAAAGCGTCTTTCCCGAGGGGAAAAGCTTGAGCTTATATAGTCGGAATTTTGCTGTTTTTGGCTCTATTTTAGACCCCTAATATGGCTTTCCCGACTTTAAACTTTCGACTTTTAACTTTTAAACTTAGATTCCTGTCCCTTGACAGGAATCTGTATGTATGCTATATTATATAGGTAATGAGATGTCTCCTAATGGGGGCATTTTTGTTACCAACACCATGAATACATTACCCACAGAGACTAAGCATTACGCCCTCGCTTTGAGCATTGCGGTCAATATGACTGCAATTCCGGGTTCCGGGCTCAATCTCCCTCCTATAGGACCGAATATCCTCATTGGAGAGGCCTTAAGCAGTGTATTATCCAGTCAGGCGCTTTCCACAAGCTCTCTGCAGGTTCAAACAAAGACCGTAGCTCAAAAGCCGGCAGAAGAAAAGAAACCTGAAGTTAAGAACAAGAAAGTAACCTTGACTGCGTATTCCTCCACCGTAGACCAGACAGATGACACGCCTTTTATTGCTGCATCGGGAAGACATGTCTACGACGGAATGATCGCCGCGAATTTCCTTCCATTCGGAACCAAAGTCAGGATTCCGGAACTCTTCGGAGAAAAGGTTTTCACGGTTCATGACCGCATGAACAGACGTTACACCGAAAGGGTGGACATCTGGTTTGCGGAAAGACAGGACGCATTGAACTTCGGTATTCGGACCGCAGAAATAATTATCTTGTAAATAAAAACAGCCCCGCAATGCGGGGCTGTTTTTATTTCTAGCTACTAGATTCTAACTCTAACTTCTAGTTACTTATCTCGCCAGCATTTCCCTGGCTTTTCCGTACACTTGATTTGAAAGCTCGCCAAGACCGGCCAACATCAGAAATCCTGCAGGAATCCAGCCGAGAATCGGAATTTCCTTGAGAACCAGGAAACAAAGCGTTCCGATAACTGCGCTCTTCCAATTCACGACAAACATCTTCTCTTTAGAGAATCTTCCGAAAAGCCAGGCGCCCAGAAAAACTGAAGCCATCAATTTCGCCAAGATCCACAGACCGGCGAACAGCAGGCCGACCAGGACAGCCGGCAAAAATCCGATAATCGTGATCGCCATAACGAACATCAGTACCGGAACAGCCATGCTTGTCAAAAATCCGCGCAAAGCTTCCGGCCAGAAATTAGCGCGGATCTTTTCCGCCGATGCCTGGGCATAACCGCCGAAATACCTCACAAGAAGCAATACCGCAGCCAGATATGCCGCTAGCTTCATGAGATCAAAAGTAAAACCGAGTAAGTCAAAAAGTCCGCCGTCGCCTTTTCTCATCCATTTTCTGTCGGATTCCATTCTTGAGGCCCAGTCCGGCGCAGGATTATGGACAACTTCCCCGCTGATGACCGCTCCTTCAGCCACGACCGCGTCATTGACTGAAGCATATTCAAGATTCCCGGTGATTCTGGCAGTTGGGCCGAGAGTCAGCTTTTCAACATTTTTTACGCGGACATTCCCGGATACCTTTCCGTTTATGATAAGTTCGCCTCCGGCTACGGTCAGATCTTTCATGACAGTTCCGTCGACTGTGATCATTCCGCCGACCGCTATCATTTCTCCTCCGACTTTCGCGTCAGGCAGGAGCTGTATTTTGCCTCCGACCGCAGTGAGATCTCCGCCGATCGATTTTCCGAACACCAGATTTCCTCCAATTGCGCGGACATCATCGCCGACCGGACCGAGGACGCTGATCGAACCTCCCCCGAGCATGACATCTTTGTAATTCTGCCCGGTGATCATGATATTCCCTCCTCCGGCCATCAGATCGCCCGTAACATCTCCGGCGACATTTATATCGGCGGAACCGACATAAAGATTCTCCTTGATGAAATCGCCGACCGCCAAATTATACTTTTCTCCCGTCTTAAGCGCCGCAGCCGAGGCCGTAAAAGCCAGGGACAGAGCCATTAATGATACTGCTGAAATTAATGATTGTTTTTTGTTCATGCAACTATTATATCACAATAAAAAAGCCGCCGGAATGTCATCCGGCGGCGAAGAATCTTACCCTGCCTTCGGGCTGTCCTTGGTGATTACATAAAAATGCCTGGTGTCATCAATTACTTCCGTGTGCGTGACACTCACCAGTTCCTTTCCATTGGAATAAAGATGCGCGAGGGCGAACTGCAAAGCGGCTCCATGCCTTGGACTCCGATCAAAACTGAAACTGATTTCGATGTCCTCGGAATCATCTGTTACCGATGAAATTTCTACCGTAACTATTTCTGGATTTTCATCGACTCGAGTAGCCACCGAATAAACCTTATAGATAGAATTCTTGATGACCGACGGCGCTATCTTGTGGTAATCCTCGGAATTCATCTTAAAACTCCCGGAATCGATTAGTTCTTCTGGACCTTTATTTTCAGCCATTTGACCTCCTAAATTATCAAAATTATCCTGAATAAATAATACAACTTAACTTAATACATGTCAAATAAATTTGCTTTGCTTAAATTCCGATAATAAAAAGGGCCCACCTTTCGGTGGGCCCGGTACATATCAGTCGTTCGGAACTTTCAGTGGCTCCATCGTTCCGCTCTTGAAGGCCTCGCGATTTTTTTTAATCAGAATTTTCTATTTGACAATCCGCCCGCCGAAATAAGTTCCGGATGATCGCGTTCCGCCGGGGTTGGTTTCGCTCCTGCTTTCATCGCAGATCAATCCCAGGAAAGTCCCGCTCATAGTGTTGCCGGAAATCGCTCCTTTGAAAATTATACCCGCTCCGCCTCCGCCGACGCCCCAGGATACATCCGCGCCGGTCGCATTGCCGCCGACACTTCCGGACAATCCGGAATCTGTTTCAAAATTCCCTCTTATGACTCCGCCTGTCTCCGTGAGCATCGCCTGCCAGCCGCCGGCCTCTCCCTTACATTGTTCCGGCGCTGTAACCGTATATTGGCCGTGCCACTCGCCAGTCGCCGTCGGTTTTGGCGTCTGTACTATCGGCTCACCCTCATCGTCAGGGGTTGTTATGACCTCTTTCGGTAGCTCTTTGACCGGAAGTTTTGGTTGTACCGGAAAAGGATTATTCACGACCGGAGCAGGCTCCTCGGCCTTCGGCTTTTCAGTTGTTTTTTTGAAACGATCGCCGATTTCATCTCGCAAAATATATCCCATACTTCCGAAAACCGCGCTCACAACCGCAAGCACTATGAGGATTTCAATTCCCGTAAAACCGTTTTGTTTTTCCATATTTTTATATTATACCAAAACCCAGCGTCTGGCTCCGTCAGTTGACGGATTTCGTTTCGTTTAACTTTTGACTTTCGACTTTATAGACTTTCGACTATTTTTTCCCATGGAAGTCCCGCTTTTCCAAAATGCCCATAAGATGCTGTCTGAAAATAAATCGGATTGCGAAGTCCAAGCCGCTCAATGATCGCCCCCGGTCTGAAATCAAATTGACTTTCGAAGCCGACCATAGTCGGCTCCCCGACTTTGGTCGGGGCTTTCAATCTTTCCCCTTTCTCATTAATGATTTCCACCATCAGCGGCTCGGCTCGGCCGATCGCATAAGCGACCGAGACCAGGCAATTTTTTGCATGACCTTGCGCCACAATATTTTTCGCCACAAAGCGCGCCATATACGCCGCCGAGCGATCCACTTTTGTCGCATCTTTTCCGGAAAAAGCTCCTCCGCCGTGCTGGATAAGTCCGCCATAAGTGTCAATCATGATTTTCCTGCCCGTCAGTCCGGTGTCCGCGTCAAATCCTCCTTTCACGAATTTCCCCGTCGGATTCACAAGAATTTCTATACCATCCAAACTTCCAATCGTCGGATTAATCAGCTTCTCAATCAAAGTGCTTCGGATTTCTTCCTGCGTAATTCCATCTGCATGCTGCGTCGACACTAAAACACTTCGAACATTTCCATCCTCAATCGTAACCTGCGCCTTTCCATCCGGACGGAGCCACGGAATTTCTCCCGACTTCCGCAGATTTTCCAATCCTTTTGTAAGTTTATGCGCAAGCACCACTCCTTTCGGAAGAAATTCCGGAGTTTCATCAGTCGCATATCCGTACATAATTCCCTGATCTCCCGCTCCACCGGTATCCACGCCTTGCGCGATGTCCGGAGACTGCTGACTGACATTCACTATGACCCTTGGATTACTTGTATAACCGATATCCCGATAAACTTTCCGCGCGATGGATTCAAAATCCACTTTCGCGTTTGTAGTGATTTCTCCACCGACTACTATAAGACCCGCGCTCCCAAATGACTCAATCGCCACCCGAGACTTTGGATCTTGCCTCAAACACTCGTCCAGAATCGCGTCAGAAATCTGATCGCAGACTTTATCCGGATGCCCGGATGTCACACTCTCTACCGTATATATTCGACTCATAATTAAAAATTCTTCCGCAAGGAAAGATTTTTTAATTAATTACGACATTATCTTTCCCCGAAAGGCCTGGATTAAGCACTTTATCCTGAGCTTGTCGAAGGATTTATCGAAGCTCTGAACAAGTTGCTGTCGGATCATAGGGCCAGTGCCCTCCCCGCGCTCTTGATAACTCACTATTCAGTTGTACTTATATAACTACCCAGATAAAAATTAGTAACAAAATAACTTTGAGACTTTATATGCCTTTGGCCATCACATCATATCTTTAATCTCCATCGCTTCATCTACATCAAGTCCGGTCTCATCAACAATATCCTGAAGCTCTTCAGCTTCGTCCTTGGACAGATTTTCCTCCTTAGCTTTTTCGAATACCTCTTCGTCCATGAGTTTATTTTAATTATTCGCTAAAAAAACATTCTAACATTCTGCAGAATGTTAGAATGTTTTCATAAATTTTAAAAATTGCTTTCCGTATGGCGACAGCGAATGCGTAACCTGCCGGCCAAGATACTTTTTATTTAAAAGCCCGGCATTCACAAGCGATCGGGTATGTTGGGAAGTCGTTTTAAAATTTGAATTCAAAGCTTCCGCGATTCCCTCAACAGTTATTCCCTCATTCCTATGTACCGCGAATATTATGGAAATGCGCCAATGATTTGCTGCTCCCTTAAAATAACGTTCTAATTGTTTGGATGTCTTCATGACTTTATAATATCACTAATCAAATAACATTCCAACATTCTGCAGAATGTTGGAATGTTATCGGGGGATGGGAGGGGTAGTAGATGGCGAGGGTGAGATGGTTAGTTATTTCCTAAATAGTACTCCAGCGTATGGATCCAGTCCTCGTCTTGGCCGCCTTCTTCGTATTTCCTGTCCAGCATCCACTGGAGATATCCGCGGTCGGTTTTTGCCACTTCGGCAATCTTTTTGTCTTTGTATTTTCCGAAATTGAACAATCTGAATAGAGAAGGCCGACTGGAAATATCAACCATTAGTTCAATGGCTTTTTCTTCACTTAATCCATCCTTTCCGCCCGAGGCGGATCCTCCTTGGGGGGACATCATTTTCGCGAGCAATCTCTGATAAAGCCCGTAAAGAACTTTCACATCCCCTTCTGCGTCGTGGGCGAATGCATCTTCCACTTCCAATTCCAAAAAATAGCGAAGATATTGCAGACTGTATTCCGGAATCTGATTCTCGGGATCAAGTTCTCGCGCCACACGAAAAGTGCAGATCCGATGCGGAATGGACATTCCTTCGGCTTCCAAAATAGCGCAATCAAACTTCGCATTATGCGCAACCAGAATCCCGTCTTTCAGTCTTGCCTGCAGATCATCAATCATCGCGCTCCCGCGGAACGACGGCTTATCCGCAAGCATTTTATTAGTGATATTGGTAATACTCATCGCCTTTACCGACATCGGCACTGGCGGCTTGAAATAGCCTTTATACATTCCGTCAGAAGTTTTATAACATACCTGACTCAACCGATCCGTCGCCACATCATTGCCGGTTGTTTCAGTATCTAAAAATATAAGTTCTTTCATATTGATAAATATATTACAGTATCTCTTTTAATTCCATCGCCTCATCCACATCCAGCCCAGTCTCATCAACAATATCCTGAAGCTCTTCAGCTTCGTCCTTGGTCAAATTTTCCTCCTTAGCTTTTTCGAATACTTCTTCGTCCATGGTTTTTTTATGTCGGTTTTAAGTATTTTCAATGCTAAATCCTGAGTCATGTTTTGTATTTTAACATTTATCCGAATAAAAAACTGCTTATAAATTTATACTAGATAGAGTTAAATTTTTCCGCCTAACCCTGTATGCGAAATCCTAATAACTTAGAAATAAACCTCTTAAAAATTTCCTCGAATGCAGGGGTAATAATATAATCGGAAATAGGCTTTCCATTCTCAATCATACTAGAAATTGTCTCAATAATACCTTGTTCCTTATTACCCCTCGGATGAATTTTGTAATAATCCTCTAATTCAGAACTTAAAATAAAAATATTTTGCGACAAACTAAGTGATACTAAATATTTAACAATCAAATCACGATATTTTTTATCAACATCATCTAATCTTTTAATAGGGCTTTTCGTTGAAAGATTACATTTTGATTTAATGCTATTCAATACGTCCCGCACACTCCCATCGACTCTTAAGTTAGTTAAATATTCGGATAGTCCATCGCGAAAGAAATCAAAATCTGCTATGACAATAAATGGAATATTTAATTCCGATAATACATCTGCGTATTTTACTAACTCAAATTTTCCTCCACAATTTATTATTGAAACATTGTAATCATTAAGCCAGCTTCTTCCCAATAAATTATGTCTCCCGCTTGGGTCTATAATATTTGTCTTCGATCCTATTTCTTCAGCCATACGCTCAAGAAGGTATTTATCCGCGCCCTCAGTCAGGATTACATAGTCAGCAAAAAACATTTCTGCATTTTGCTTTTTAATTAGGATCTGCTTTCTTTTTGGAAGGCTAAAATAAATTTCTTTTACAATTGTGGCTGAGTCATTTTTTTTGACTATGATTATATTTTGATCATCAATTGATGAAATAAATTCTGGAGAATGCGTTGTCAAAATTACTTGATTCTTATTTCCATCTAGAAATTGATTTATTCTATCGGAAATAACTCGGCGCCCATGAGGGTGCAGATATAACTCGGGCTCCTCTATCGCAAGAAGAGATGATCCTGCCGAATGAGCAATCTCCTTAACATAAAAATCAAAAAGACCAATTATTACAGCACTTTGAATACCAGACCCCTTGTCCTGAAGCAGGCTATTATATCCATCATCAACATAAATTAATGCGTTTTTATAAATATCCTGCCTAGATTCAGGATTAAATTGAAAAGATATTTTAGTCCCAGGAAATGCAATATTCATATTTGGATCAGAAATTCTCTTTTTCAAATCTAGAAAGGATTTTTCTGAGGCATTTTTTACTTGGCCAAATGCAGTAATTAAATCAGGATCGTCTGTGCGTACATATTGACGAAGTAATTTCCCATACCAACTCCAGGGACTTACATTTAATTGATTTTTTGGATCGCGGAAAGATGGGATAACGGCACTCTGCAAAAGAACCTCTCTAAGAATTGGGTTTTGAGAAATCAACCAATCTCTCGTATCATCTTCCTTATAAAGAAAAACTAAGTCTTTTTCGTATTCATTTCCAAATTTTCTGCAACGAAATGCGAAAGCAAAAATGGTTTTATTTGAAAATTCTTTTTGAAATGTGTTCCCCTTACAATAAGTCTTCCCGCCAATCCAAGTCTTTTTATATTCACTTGCATTATCAAGTAGCGCCTCCCCATCACTACCGCAAAAAATAAATATGTCATTCTTTTCTGGCTTGGGGAAATTAATTTTTAATCGGAAATCTACTAAATTTTTTTGAAATTTGAAAATTGCAGATTTTTCAATCTCAGAAAAATCAAACTCCTCATTAATTCCTCGGGTCAGTTCGCACCAAATGAATATCTCTCTATCAGTGTCACTCTTATAGAAATCCCTTTCCGTAATATTGTCGGATTTTTTCCAAGTCGGAGAGTTTGTTCCCAAAACTAAATCGATGGCCCTTAAAATATTGCTCTTACCAGCATTGTTCTTGCCAATAATTACATTGCGACCTTTCTTCAGGCGCAAATCAATTTCCTCAATTGACCGATAATTTTCTATATATAAACGAGAAAGATGCATATTTATTTCTCAATCATCATTTCTCCAAGTCTTTCTTCTTTTAAAAAAGGAAGTAAATCGCTTAAATTCATTACCCGAAATTCTTTTTTTATAATTTTTGATGCTTTATCGAACGGCAATAGCAAAGCCTTGCCATCTGTAATTTTAATAACTATCATTTCAGGATCTGATTTTAAAATTAAAAATTTATCTCTTTTTATTGCATTGGCACGACCGCCAAAATAAGCTGTAAAAAGCAAGAAGATCATCGCTATTATTACCTTTATGCCAAAACGAAAATTTGATTTATTTGATTTTGTTATTGGGGGCAATAAAAAATCAAAGATAGTCTTTTCTTTAGAGTCTTGCGACTGATAATCTTGAATTTTTTCAATATAATTTTCTTTACTTGATGCAAAAATTGGATAAGTAAATTCAAATGCAGTAATGCCTAAGACTGCAATTAAGAAGCCGAGCCATTCTTGCCATGACCCTCTAAATAAAATAATCAATATTATTACCAATACATAATAAGGAGATAGTTTCTTTAAAATAACTAAAATTGGATGATTGTTTTTAAATAATGGCGTGAACGGAATAAAGGCATTAACTATTACGGTAAGAATACCAAGCGTAGTTAATAGACCTCCACCGACTATAAAAACATTATTTAAATCAAGATTAATAAATTCACTAGATATTCCAAAGACGCCAAGGAAGCTGGATTCGTACGTAAAAGTTATCAGATATGCAAAAGTAGATGCTCCTGCAAGTAATAGTGTTCCAGAAATTATTGAATTTTTTTGTTCCATAAATTTAAAATCGAGCACCTGCTCGATTTATATATCTTATTTTAAAAAGAGACGAAAGGCAAATTTATTTTCCCTAAATAATTTTAAAACCAATTTCTTTTAAATATTCAAAGGTGGGCCTATAAAATTCAGGGTTTCGGGTTGGGTCATTCTTATCTCCATCTGGAACGACAATTACCATTCCCTGCCTAGCGCGAGTCAAAAGAACTCTATAGGCATTTTTAAGATAAATTTGTCGCTCAATTTTTTTAATATAGTTCCATTTATTCCCTACAAATGAGCGGTGGTCCCATCCATTTTTTGCATATCGAAAATCGGCATCCCACATTACGCACGCCCAATCTAATTCGAGCCCCTGTACGTGAAATTCAGTGGCAACATCCTCTAGATAGTATGAAGATCGAACATCTTTTTTATCATCTAAAAACCAATGGATTGGGTCTATTGGGGATTTTACGTCGATAGCGTATGGCTTCAACCTTTCCGCTTGCGAAGAAACCACAATCCCATAACGCTCCGAGCCTCGTGCTTGTTTCTTTAGCCATTGTTTTGCAATTGATATGTCTCTAGTAATAACAATTTTATAATCCTTCGTAATTTTAGATAATGTTCTTCGAGCCTCTTCCTTGTCTAGATCTAATAATTGTTTGACTAATAAAGAAACAAGCTCAGCGCGGAATGATCGCATCGATACAGCTAAATGTAATTCATCTATTTTAGAAATTTTTTTGTGAGACTGTATTTTATCTAAAATCTTTTTTGTCCCATATTCACTATCAATGAGCCTAGAGGATGCGTAAACATTCCAATTAGGAAACGAACGATCTATCGCCTCTATCCATTCGCCTATCCCCGCTTCACCGGTATTAATTTCTTGACCTCCTCCCACTAAACAGACAACAACAGCCCAATCGGGGTGTCGGTCTAGACAAGAAATAAGAAACTCTGGCTCAGATTGCTTAAAATTCGGTACGCCCTTTTTCCGATGCATGAAATTCATTGTTTGCTGTAAATTCCACGCGCGCTGTGCTTCATCAAATAACGCTACATGCTCAATGGGTGGTTTTTTAGAATCATCAAGGCACTCGTCTCGAAAATTATGGACATTTTGAATAAACATTTTGACAGCACTCATTGCTTCGCTTTTTTTAATTTTGCGCCCCCTTTCTTTTTCATGACGTACCTTATCTCGCGTTAATGCTTCACGTAAAATTTTAACTAATGGACCATTACCAGAAAGAAAAACGCTATAGAGTTCATTATTTTTATTAATATGCTTAGTCGCAATATTTAGACCAACTAATGTTTTCCCTGCGCCCGGAACACCAGTAACAAAGCAAATGGATTTTTGTGACAGTTTTTTTGAAGATTTGATAATTTCTGCCACGGCCTCAGACGTCTTAGTTAAGTTAGTTGCGCCAGCATCACTTCGAGAAATATCCTCCACTGAGTGCCCTTTATACAGAGCCATAGCTGCCTCAATGATCGTGGGAGTTGGGCGATATCTTCCGAGCTCCCATTCTTTAATCTTGATATTATCTCCATCAACAAAAGATATTACGTTCTTTATAACATCTCCTAGTGATTCTAAATTAGATTCGATTGGGGAAAGAACCTTATCATTTTCGGGAGTTGCCGCGACAATTGATATGCCTTTAGTTGCCTTAGTAGCTATAAGAACTGGGGCAATAAAATGGTCATAGCTTGAACTGTGAAAATTCTTTAAATCTAGAGCATAATCCCAAACCTGATCTATCGCACTTGAAGAAAACTCTTTGTCCCCAATTTTAAATTCGAGGATAAAAATAACTGCATCGATAATCAATATAACATCTATTCGTTTTCCCATCCTAGGAATAGAGTACTCAAAATAAATAGCACCTGTGTAATGCGTAAGAGTATTTTTTAAAATAGTGATTTCTTCAATCCATGAGTTCCGCTGATTTTGACCAACATCAAAATCACTGTTTCTTGTTAGCTCACCAAGAATCTCATTCGGTGTGGCTTTTAGAAAATTAGTTATCGAATCGGAATAATATTCTCGCTTCATATCATTATTTAATCACCTTTTCTAATTCCTCCAAAATGCGGGCCATTGCGAAGGAATCCAGTTTGTAATACTCAAGCGTATCTTTTCTGAGCTTAGGATGAGGCCTCTAAATCAGTACCGGATTCTAGAACTTCTTGGATAACGCCCTGCACGCTATCGCCCTCTTCCGGCATTATCGGCATATGACTCTTATTCGTACTTTTAGGCAGTAAAATTCTGCGCCCGTCTTTTTTGTCGTACATTTTTATTGTCACGTTATCGCCTAATAAGGCCACAACCCGATCGCCCGTATCTGCCTTTAACTGTTGGCGGCACAAAACCAAATCGCCATCTTTTATGCCCGCAAGGTTCATTGAGTCACCTTCCGCCTCAAGTATAAAATACTCAAACCCGGATTTAATTTTTGATTTATCTACTAAAATATATTTTTTAATATTTTCTTGTCCAAATATTGGGTTACCGCATGGAGCCGACCCGACAAGCGGTACGCGAAGCATACCTAAAGTAATCGGCAACTGTACGGGCGTAAAATATTTTTGATGACTCTCTGTTCCTTTAATTCTACTTTTGAAAAACTTTTCCGTTTCTTTATCTACAAAATATACGTAGCATCCTCGCATGCCCCGGGTCATGAGAGTTTTGTATATATTGATGATGTAGCTCTCTAATTCCTTTGGATCCGTCACGCCATGCCACCCATTTGCGTCTGCGTAATGTTCTTTGTGTATTATGAGGCGATCAGACTTCTCGTCGTATCCAAGTTCTGGTCCCACAATTACGCCAACATAATTTAGGTCATATCCCTGCACTGTATGTATGCATCCGACCTCATTAATTGCATTGCGGGAGTTGACCCAGTTAGTAGTTGTACTATTCCACTTCAATTTATATCCATCGATATCAATATCGGTTGCTTCTGGCTTTCCTCTACTGATCCAGGGCCATGCAAAACCAGCCACAACCCTACATAGGCTGAATTCTCCGTTTTTTGCCTTAATGTCTTCGACCATCTTCGCCACATCGTCGTAAATCTGAAAATCAAAGCTGCTGAACTGCGCATCGAGATTTTCTCCGCCGTCAAATACACTATTGATAAATTCAATATACTTTTCTCCGCCCTTCACCCGAAGCTGGCTTGTTAAAAAATGATGGGTTGCATTGAGGTTCTTAAACTGGCCGGCGTGAACATCGGCCGGTCTAACGCTTTGATTTTCATCGTAAAAAAGCACCTGTTGTTTTGATGATTTGAGTACCCAGTCTAACTCCGTACCATCCTTTCCAAGCCCGAGCCGTTTATTCATGGCGTCATGACTTCTGTAATTCGTGATATTCCTTCGCTGTCTCAATCTGTGAGCTTCGTCAACAATTAGTAGGTCATATTTTTTGTTAGTGACCTCGCTTGGCCCTATCACCATAGCCCTAGAAAGGCCGGTTACATACGAAAAAGCATCCTGAATTGACTTGCGTAGTGACATCATTGATATCACTAATCCGATTTCAAGATCCTTTGTTTTGTCGTCTTCTTTAAGTAATTTTACTAAGTAAGTCGCCAAAATAGTTTTACCAGTCCCCGGACCACCATTTACAATATGTACACCTGAATGACCTGCCTTAATAACTTCATACAACTCATCAGCTACAGCCGTTTGATCTTCGGTAAGTGCCTTATAGGGAGAATATTTAAATAATTCGCTGTTTTCAATATCGCTTAGTTCTCGTTTCACCAGCTTTAACTCCTGAAGTTTCTTCCAGATTGTTTCCAGTTTTGCGCGATATCGATCTCTATCGTAGTAATTATGATTCACTAATCCCTTATTGCCATTTTGTAAACGAAGCGTACCTTCTGCCGAAAAATACTGAATTAATTGCGACTCGAGATCTAGCGTGGCCGATTTGTTAGATTCTTCATCCGTTATGATATGTAATTTTTTTAAACGAACTCGATCCTTGTTCTCATAATGTTGTCTGCTTCGGTTGTGCGCGCTGGTTGTCTCTCCTATATATACTTCGTCTTGATTTTCAATAATGTAAACAACTGGCCAATCTCGTCCAAGTGGAAATTTCTTAATATCCGCAAAACCTGCCTGATCAAATGGAAATGTTTGAATCTGGGTCATAGTTTACAACTTTGTGTATTTCGTATGCTTACCTTTCGCTTTTTTGACAGGATATTTCTTTTCATTTTTATTCATCTTCCTGTCTAGCGCTGCGAGCATATCAATTTTTAGATCGTGCCCCATAAGCAACACCCAATACAAGACGTCTGCGAGCTCATCCCCTATTTCTTCTTTTGCTTCGACAACATACTTTTCTATTTCTTCTTTATTCTTCCACTGAAAATGCTCCATGACCTCAGTGGCCTCAAGAACAAGAGATAGCGAAACGTCTTTCGGATTATGGAACTGCTTCCAATCTCGGGCATTCCGGAAAGCAATTATTCGCTTTGTTAATTCATTTATATCTTCCATAATATTATCTAAATTCTACCTCAAAATTAAGCTAAATAAAATAACCTTATGGTTAATTAGCTACTTTATTATTTTTCCCAGCTCCTGAAATATACGCACCATGGCGAAGGCGTCCAGTTTGCTGTATTCAAGCATGTCTTTTTTGAGCTTGGATTTTTCTGCTGCCGAGAGATCGTCGTCTATAAGCTTCAGCCAGCTGGATGAGGCCGTGCCGCCTTCCTGAATCACTAGATTTTTATAGGAAAGCTCGGGGGCGAGAACGGGCAGAACTTTTTTGATGGAAGCGCTTCCCTTGAAATCCTTGTGCACATAATGCTGTTTGGCGAAAATATCCATCAGATCGTAAGTTCTTGCGTTGATGTCGTCATAAAATCCCTTGAACTCGGGAAGTCTCTCCGCAATCTCGCTGTTTCTTGAACATTCAAATTTCTTACTCCAAACGATAACCGTACCTTTTCCCCCGATATTTTCACGCATAGATTCGGCGAACGCACGGCTCGGGTCGCTGTTTTTGTCGTGAAGAAATTCATATTGTCTTAACTCGCCGCTTTGCTTGCCCTGAGCTTGTCGAATGGGAGATTCAAGAACATACAGCGAATACTGGAACGGAATCTGCTGATACGGAGAAAATCCGTCGAACATCGGAATCGCGGACGGAAAAGTTTCGTAATCAATAAAATATAGCGGATAGACAAGATTTTCCAGCTCTTCCGCAATCGCGCCCTTATTCATCAAAATCTCGTCCTTAATGTACGCATTTACCTGATTGCGCTGGACAGCTGACAATTCCATATCTTCGGGAACTTCGTGCAGATGAAATACATTCATATCCACCAGTTCGGCCAGTTTTTTCTTACTTGCGCCGATGCGGGAAATGTCGTGAATGCTGTATTTCGGAACATGCGGATTGGAATGATTGAAAGTCGTGCAGTGACTGGATCTGCCTTTGTATATACAGCAACAAGAACCGTCTGGCTCATCGCCCGCGGAAAGATAATCCAGCGCCTCATCCATTTCCTGCGATACTTCTTCGCAAAGCTCATTTATTTCGGCTGTAACTTCGTCGCTCGTGAAAAGCTTAAAAATATCCACCTCGCCATCGCGGACATATTCAGAATTCAAATGCATTATTTTCATTTCATCGACTTTCAGTCCGCACTTGCGCAAAAGAACGACCTGAAAAGCGAGGTCGTAATAATGGCGTTTTTTGTCAGTCTCGTTTGAAGCTTTGATTTCATAAATGCGATAGCTGTCCGTATCAGGATCGTATTTGAGCACATCCACCGCGGCCATGAAGTTGTCTTTTACAAAAACCGGCTGAAAAAGTGTCGTTTTTTTCTGAGCAAGAAGTTCCTGCGTGAGTTTTTGCGCGGCTTCATCGCGACCTTCAATAAGTACACCGTCGTCAAAAGTCTGCCGGGCGACAAGCTCGACTTCGTTTCCGGTTTCAATGATATGCTTTTCAAAATCAGAAAGGTTATCTGCGTAATAGATTTCCGGCTTATGGATTTTGTACCAGGTATTTTTCGGACAGTCGCGATAA
This sequence comes from uncultured Candidatus Saccharibacteria bacterium, assembly GCA_964355085.1. Taxonomy (GTDB): domain Bacteria; phylum Patescibacteriota; class Minisyncoccia; order UBA6257; family 02-FULL-45-10c; genus REEB48. The sequence goes on along the minus strand of CAYHBW010000007.1, from coordinate 2,039 downwards.
AGAATATAATCGGTTTTGGATATGAACGTGGAAGTTGTCGACATGCGATGACTGCTCCGCTCTTTCTGTTGCGCGCCTGCCTGCCGGTAGGCAGGGGTTGTCTGAGATTTTTTCTTTTTTTCGGATTTTTCAACGGGAACAATTCCTCCGCTTAGATTTATGAAATTGGCGTGCAGACCGGCGAATTCTTCGTCAGAAAGCTTGGAATATTCTTCTTCAGCTTCGTGAGAAGCGATATGAAATGATTCGTCCTGCGCCAGAATTTCCGGATGCACTTCAAGCGCAAGTTTGTTCCAGCCGAAAATATGAAGCCCGGAAAGTCGGCGGACACGGGAAAGCGCGACATATCCTTGTCCATATTCAAATACTCTCCGCAGATCCATAACCGCCTCGTCCAGCGTCATTCCCTGGCTCTTATGGACTGTGATTGCCCAAGCCAGACGCAATGGAAACTGATTGATGCTCCCCTTTATTTTGCCGTTTTCTTCGACAACCCAATCCATCGGTTCGACTTCAATAATCTGTCCGCTTTTTGTCTTCACTATCGGCCAGCCCGTAATCCGATCAAATCCGTTTATAACTCCCAAAGTGCCGTTCACAAATCCTTCTTTCGGATTATTTTTCGTGAACATCACAACTGCGCCTTCTTTCAACTCAAGAGATTCCGGCGAAAGACAACCTTTTTTAAGACCGAGAACAATCTGATCTGCTCCAGTCTCCTTCATTTCAAATGAGTGAGATTTTCCCGGAAGCTTGGCAAGCATTTTTTTATTCAAACGATCCACATCAACATTATGCGTATACAGTTTCGGAATATCTTCCGGCGCTTCATGCTCTTTGATAATGCGCGCGGTGATATGGCCGAGATGGACATCGCGGAAAAGATTAGTCCGGATCGCGCCTAATAATGCGCTATATGAATCATCGTCCTGACGGTGCTGCTCAGTCAGATAACACACAATCGGCTCGGCGCGCTTCCAGGCGGAAGAATTATAAGAGAAACGCTTTACCCGCTCATCTTCGAACATATCAATTTGATCGTTCTTATCAACTTCAACATCTTTTCTCGCAATCGGAGGCATCTGGAAAAAATCTCCCACAAAAATAACCTGAAGCCCGCCGAAAGGCTCCGGATTCTCCCGCACTACCCGGCAGACCGCGTCCACCATATCGATTGTTTCGGGCGTAAGCATTGAGACCTCATCGATTATCAAAACCTTCGGATCGCGGATCCTTGTGATGACATGTTTCTTGCCCGCGATATTTGTCAGATCTTTTTCGCTCAAAACCGGCAGAATGCCGATGCCTGCCCAGGAATGGATTGTCCGGCCGGAAATATGCGTTGCCGCGATTCCGGTTGAGGCGGTTATCGCCACAGGAACTTTCCGCTCGCGCAAATATGCCACATAAGAATTTATCGTATGGGATTTTCCCGCGCCCGGTTCTCCCGTAAGAAAAACATTCGCGCCGGTTTTCAGAATTTTAAGCGCCAGCTCTTGGGTCATGTTCTATATTTTACCACCAGATTGATGAAATTAACCACAAGCCCCCTCTCCCCCAAATGACATTCCAACATTCTGCAGAATGTTGGAATGTCAGGAAATCACTTTGATGCGTTTTTGAATACGCGCAAGGCATTTGTCCGAACGCTCGATGATGTCTTTTTCTTTGAGTCGGATGATTTGCCAGCCGGCGCGACGAAGATAGGAATCTTTAATCCGATCTTTTTCTTTTTGCGATTTAGAAGAATGAGATGCGCGATTATCGCATTCAACCGCTATTTTCCGTCTATCCTGGAAAATGGCGAGGTCAATGCGAAATCTCCTCCCACCGATGGAAACTGTAAACTCAGGGTTGACCGGAATGCCGGCCCAACGAAGACAGCGCTCCATGATTTTCTCAATCGGCGCAACGTCATAGAGATCCAAAATATCGCGAGCGGATAGAAATCTTTTCAGGGCTATGAATCCGAATGATATCCGCCGCGGAATCATATTCCATATCGGCCTTGAGAGTTTTAAAACATCAGCAACTTCACA
>CAYHBW010000006.1:0-40456 GCA_964355085.1 uncultured Candidatus Saccharibacteria bacterium | reverse complement strand
TATTGACTTTATACAGAAAATCCCATACCCTGAATAGCAACACTATGATTACCGAATCAGCCAAAAAAGCCCATCGCCAGAACATAAAACGCCGCGCGCAGAATGACGGGCGGAAAGAGGCCCTTAAAAAGTCCTTGAAAGCGTTTAAGAAACTGGTGTCAGCTAAAAAAATGGATGAAGCCAAGGCGATGCTCTCAAGCGTCTATAAGATCCTTGATAAGACCGCCAAAGTCCACACCATCAAGAAGAACACCGCTTCCCGCCTGAAGTCCCGCCTGACGAAAATGCTGAATAAAGTAAAATAAAAAAATCCGAGTCGACAACTGGTCGACTCGGATTTTTTATTTGAGAAGCATATCCAACATCACCTCTTCATACTCCAACTTTCCCGACTTAACTGAAACATCGTAATCCGCCATCAGTTCTTTCCATTCTTTCCGTTCATAAGGAGAGATTGCGATGATATTGAAAAGCATTGCCGGATCGGAATTCCGCGCAAGCAATTCCTCGAAAATCCGGAGTTTTTCACCGGGACTGCGGGATGCCCTCATCTGATTCAGAGCTGAAAAAACATTCAACTCGCTGAAGACGTCCACGTGGCTCCGTATCGTTTCCGCGGTCAGGTTTTTTTCATCCATAAGGGAGAATTTATCAAGCTCGTTGATTACCCCCCAGCTGTTTCCGGCAAATGATTTTGTCAGAATTTCCAAGCCGGCACGGTCCGTCTTCAGGCCCCGCTTATCGGATTCTTTCCGTATGAAAACGGAAAGATTTTCACCGGAAAGATTTTCAAATTCCTGGGAAATAACGTCATCTTCCAGGAGAAATTTATAATCTTTCAGCGGTTTTTTTTCAAAAATAAGGATCAGAACCGACTCCTTGTCCGGGATATTTTCCCTGATTGATTTCCGGAATTCCTTTTCATTCGCCCCGTCCAGATCCTCTCCTCCCCGGACAACTCCGAGCTTAAATGTGTCGAACAGGGAATTGGATTTAAGAAAGTCCCGGAATAAGGCCGGCGATCCGGCATCTGAAAAATCAAAATGCTGAATTGATAATCCGGAATGTTTTTTCTTGTAACCGGAAATTATTTCATTCATTTTTTCCTGCCGTCGGTAAGAATCAGGGCCATAAAGAAAAATAACCATGGGCTATGAAAGGTGAATTATTAAAGTCATTTTAATTTTACTTTAAGTATAATGCTTTAAAGAAAAATAAAAAACGCCGGTCAAAGCGTTTTGGTTTCGTATTTCTTACGAAGATTCCGGATTTTTTTAAGCAATGATTCTTTATCGCATTTATTACCGCAACCAGATGAAGATGTTCCGGCTTTTTCAATTAATTCTTTCATGGCTAGTAAAAATGCTGCCTCATAATCATCAGCAGATATCACTTTTTCTTTTGGAATCTCACTATGACCGTCAGAGATACATTCTTTACCGTCCAATCTTGCCTGATGAATGGCAATTTCGCTGACAAGTCTCCCGAATTCATGTTTCATATATATGCTTTCGCCAATGCATTCATTTGAGAAAAAAACAGACGGACCAGAATTTCTGTTCGCTTTATTTTTTTCATATTTATTCACGAAATATGCTCCTATGCAGAAAAATACAAATAGCAAAAAGAGTCCTATCATGAAAGACATGAAAAGGTTGTAGGCCATTATATTTTAAGTTTTCAATAAATAGCTAATAAGTATATTATGCTCGAGTCGACGTATTGTCAAATAAATTATTATTCCTATAAATTCATCTGCCCGTTTGACCTTAAAATCTAAGCGCTGATAACTTGACCTGCCCGCCATCATCCTACGGCTTCAGACGTTGGCAGGCGGGACAATAATGCGCGGAGCGACCGCCGACGGTAAGCCGATTTATTTTCGTACCGCAGCGGCTGCACGGCTCATCCTCGCGCTGATAAACAAGGCGATAACCCGCATAATATCCTTCTTTTCCGCTGGTATCCCGGAAATCACTGAAAGATGTGCCGCGAAGCTTCACTGCTTTCCCGAGTATGGATCGGGTCGCCTTATACATCGCCAACAGATCCTTATCGGAAATTCTATCCGCCGGCTTGAGCGGATGAACCTTCGCCTGCCACAGAATGTCGTCAGAATAGATGTTCCCGATTCCGGCGATGACCTGCGGATCGGTAAGAACTTGTTTTATCTTGCGGTGTTCGGCGGAAATGGCTTTTTTGAAATCTGAAAATTTGAATTTCGGATCAAGCGATTCCGGACCGAGATTTCTCAATTCATCGAGATTTTCAATCTGCGCCGTTGTTCCAAGTAGAATTTTCCCGAACTTACGCACGTCGGAAAATCCAAGCATCTTCCCATTATCCAAATTGAATAAAACATGGATATATCTGTTATACGGATCATCGACTATTTCCTTCGGCTCAATCGGAATAACCACATCTTTCGACTTCGGCCTTTGAACTTTCGACTTTTCTATTCTCCACTTGCCGACAAGAAGATGTCCGGTCATTTTTAAATGAATCAGCATCATCATATCCCCTGAAAGATAGATGAGGATATTCTTTGCGCGACGGCGGACATCAAGAATTTTTTTTCCAAGAATGACTCTCTGGAAAACTTTCACGTGTTTATGCGCGACAAAATTCCTCTGCTGATCCAGCGGGTCTTTAAGCATCTTCGGCCAATCAAACCAAAGGCCAGTTATTTTTCTCCCGACGACCTTCTTTTTCAGGTCATCTACTACGGTTTGTACTTCCGGTAATTCCGGCATGGCGAACAGTCAATTAGTGATTAGTGGTTAGTAATTAGAGATGCGATCGAAAATCTCTGCTGGACGCTTAAAACTTACACCCTACGCCTAATCTGCTTCCGCTGTCTCTCTTTGCGGGATAAGACTGGAATCCGTCGGAATCGTGAAATAAAATGTCGTTCCGCGGTTCAGATTCGACTCAACCCAGATCTTTCCTCCGTGCCGACGGATTATATTCCTCACCATATAAAGACCCAAGCCGGAGCCGTTGGCTTCTTTATTCGCGGCGTTTTCCCCACGATAAAACTTTGTGAAAAGCTTATCCAAAGTTTCCTGACTCATTCCCATTCCGGTATCCGAGACCTTAACCAGAAAATACGGGGCATCCGCCTGGCGCTCGACGCTCAAAACAACTTGTCCATTCGCCACATTGTATTTAATGGCGTTTTCCAGAAGATTCGCGGCAACGAGACTCATTCTCTCCGCATCAATATCCGCCTCCATCACCTGTTCCTGCGGCGGTTCCATATAAACTTTCACATTATATTCCTTGGCGACCGGAAGCGCCTGACCGATCAAAGACTGAAAAAAGGCGACTAGGTCTGTTTTTTGAAAATTATATCCGAACTTTCCTTCTTCTATTTTTGCGACATTCAGGAGATCTTCCACGATTTTTTGAAGATTCCCGGATGCCGATAATCCCGTATTCACCAGATCCTTCTCTCCAGCATCGAGCTTTTCGCCCCTCAAAGATTGAAAAACCCAATTCACGGCGGAAAGAGGCGTGCGCAGCTGATGGGCGGCGACTGTGATGAAATCGCTTTTCGCCCTGACCAAATCCACTTCACGGGTCCTATCCCGGACTATTTTCAAAAATCCGGAAATTTCCCCCGACTCATTCAGCATGCGGTCGGTGCTGACCCTTAATTCCAGATGCGGGTCGGTGAAGGATATGTCGACAACCTGCGGATACTCCCCTTCGTTTGACCGGCGGATTATCTGCGGAGCCAGTGACTGGAATATCACCCTGGTCAGGACTCCGAGATTCGGTTCTTTGACGCTTTCCGGAGAAATCTTCCTGCCCAGAACTTCTTTTTCCGATATTCCGAATATCCCCTCGGCGGCTTTATTGAAAAGTTTTATCTCAAAATCTCGGTCATAAACGACGACCCCGTCATTCATGCTGAAAATTATATTATCCACCCTTTGCTTCTCATTGATGAGCTGAACCTTGGTCTTCGCTGAACGGACATTCGTCACGAACATGATAACGCCCACCGAAACAAGTATCATGGCGCTGACCGCGGACCAAAAAAGATTCAGGTAAGCGTAATCAATGACCAAAATAATGAAAACAAGAAACAGAAAGGGCCAGAAAACCTTCATTTCCGGGAGTCGCAAGTATTCTTTGAAATTTTTCAGGAAATCATTCATTTAAATACAGTATAACCCAAAACAGATGGGCTATGAATACTCCGGGTCACTCCAGCGATCCCCAGTTTTTCCCTGTTTTGGCAGTCACCTTGATCGGAACCTCCAGTTCATAAGCGCCCTCCATGATTGATGGGATCATATTCAAAGCTTCCCCCAATAAATCTTCTTTTATTTCAAAAATAAGCTCGTCATGAATCGTCAGAAGCATACGGACTTTATCATCCCATTTTTTCTTCTTGATTTCTTCTGAAATTTTGACCATGGCGGTTTTCATGATGTCCGCATCAAGTCCCTGGATAGGCATATTTATCGCCGCCCGTTCGGCCTCAGCCGCCTCACCGCGGAACATCGAAGTCGCCTCCAGCAACCAACGCCGCCGTCCATTGAGATCGGAAACATATCCGAGCTTGCGCGCCTGCTCTTTTATTTCTTCGTGCCAGATTTTTATACTTTTGAAATCTTCAAAATATTCGTCGATGAATTTCTTGGCATCCGCAAAGCTCAATCCGCTGGTTTTGGCAAAAGCATTCGCGCCCATTCCGAAAATTACTCCGAAATTCAAGGTCTTCGCCATTCTGCGCATTTCCGGAGTCACTTTTTCAAGGGGAACATTGAATACGCTGGATGCGGTCATCTTGTGAATATCCAAATCGTTATTGAACGCCTCAATCATCTTAGGATCTCCGGAGAGCGAAGCGAGAATTCTCAATTCTATCTGCGAATAATCAAAGGCCGCCAAAACATATCCTTTTTCAGGAATAAAACAAGTGCGCAGTTTTTTAGCCCACTCGCCTTCGGCGGGAATATTCTGCAAATTCGGATTCTGCGAACTTAGCCGCCCGGTGGTCGTGCCGGTTTGGATATAAGTCGTATGGACTCTCTCTGAACCGCCTCCGGCGGTAGGGCGACGCGAAGCGTTTAGCCGTTTTTTATTCGCCCCTAAACCTACGGTCGGGCGAGCGAGCTCCTGAAGCGGCCTCACATAAGTGGATTGAAGCTTAAAAAGCTCCCGATATTCCAAAATATACTTTACGATTTCATGCCGATCTTGAATTGTCAGCAAGGTGTCGATATTTGTGGAAACTGCTCCGCCCTTTGTTTTTTTGACCCCATCAAGACTTATCTGGAGTTTTTCAAAAAGAATTTTTCCAAGCTGTTTCGGCGAATTGATATTGAAATTTTCGCCTGCTTCCTTATAAATATTTTTTACAAGAGCGGAAAGTTTTTTCTCCAGCTCGTTGTCCAGTTCCTTTAAACTTTTTACATTAACCTTTATACCCGCCAACTCCATATCCGCAAGAATCTCCACCAGCGGCATTTCCATATCATAAAAAATCTTTTCCAGTTTATACTCTTTCAGCTTCTTCGCGGCATAATTATAAAGCTCTTTATTAGCTTGTCCTGCCTGCCCGGTCAGGGAGCTTGCCGAAGGATCTTTATGTAAATACTTCTTACTCAAATAATCTGCCGAATATTCCGGCTCATCCGGATTCAGAAGCCAAAAAGCCACACCTAGATCGAAATATTCTGCCGGCAACTTTTTGCCGACGAGTTTTAGCTCTTTTATTTTTTTCCCGATATTGAAATCAATCAGCATTTATTATCCAGTGTAACATGTATATAAAATAAAAATCCCCCGATATCTATCGAAGGATTGACGGGGTATTTTACTGCTTACTGACCGCGGAAAACCAATATGAATCCGGCCATATCTCCAATTCATAAGAAAGAAGTAATTGCCGCCAACCGCCATTCTCCCCAAAATACCCGAAAAGATGCGGGGTCATCCGTTGTGATTCTGACCCTAGTCCGATAATGGAATCCTTCCGTTGCTCGTCCGGATAGGCAGCTCCAAAAGCAAGCAGCTCATGAATTGTCGCCGGCCGAAGGCCCATGCCGTCAAGTTCACGCAATACTTCTTCCGAATCGGCAAGCTTGCCGATTCGGACTATTTTCATAAGAACTTCCTTAGTTCCGATACAATCAATCGGAAAAGTTTCGTTGTTTATTTCCTTATCAAAGCTGTTATATCTGCCCAAATCAATCAATGTTTCGGTGGTCAGACTGCAATCAACCGTTACCGGAAAAATCCTGATTGATTTATAAAGATGGCCTCGATGTTTACCGGCTAAAGAGCATCCGAGGAACAGGGTCAGAACGGCAATAATTCCATACTTCATAATTCTCCCTTCTTATTTTCAAGCTGCAAATATATTTTATTACATTATTGTCTTTATGTCAAACTTGCCAAAAGATACGGCCGCCTATATACTCCTAGCAGATCACTTGAAGCAACCGTGAAAAATGGAAAACCGCCTCCTGGATGCGCTGTTCAGAAACCGGTCGGAATTCGGAAGCATCGTGCCTGAAGAATTCCTTTCAAAACCACATATGGAAATAAATTTTCCGGAAGAACTCATCAAATACCTGAAAAATCATCGGGGTGAAAATCTGAATACGAAAGACCTGATCAATCCGGATAAATGCGCGAAGCTTGTCAGGAAGATACAGAGAAAACTCGGAGTTGCTTGGAGTTACGGCGGATGGTTGGAAGACAGATCGGTCATCCTCCGGGATTCTTACCTCAAGAAAACAAAATCCTGGGTCCATCTCGGAATCGACGTGAATCTCCCGGTCGGAACACCGATACGCGCCGCAACCGAAGGAACAGTCCATATGACGGGCTCCGACTATCCGGAAGAAGGCGGCTGGGGAAATTTCGTCATCCTGAAGCATAGGATTGACGACATTTTCATTTTCAGCATCTGCGGGCATCTTGGCGGAAAAATCCGGGTATGTAAAAGACAATACGTCCTGCGCGGAGATATCATCGGATATGTCGGGAATACCCGAGAAAACGGATTCTGGTTTCCGCACGTCCACTTCCAATTCATCTCCCAGGAAAAAATGGAATCTCATCAGAATCCGTTCACTCTTGACGGCTATGGCCGACCGGAAGACCTCTCGGAACTCCGGAGGCATTATCCGAATCCGCTGGTCTGTCTGCCGATGGGAAACCAAAAAACGACTTAAGTCGTTTTTTTTATTTTCTATAATCTTCAACTGAACTCTTAAGTTCTTCTCTAAATAAAAACCGCACATTAATTTGTGCGGTAAATTCTTCAGCTACTTACTGACGGCAAGGAACCGAAAATCTTCGCCCCACTTGCTGCCAAACCAATGACAACGCAATTCCCGCCCGCGGACGCCGATCCAAAGATACGGATGACATTCGCTCGCCAATCTTTGCCCATCAGAACTGAGTGCTACAATTGGATTTTTTTTCTGCTCTTCAGGATATTGAGCCCCAACAGCAAGTAGTTCGTAAAGTTCGGCCGGACGGTAGCCCATCTCATCCAATACCTCGAGCACTTCTTCCGAGGTGAGAACCTCGTTGAAGTGCACGAGTTCGAGGACAAGGTCGACTTCGCCTTTTCTGGCGGTCGGGAAGTTCTCGTTGGTGATGTTGTCGTCCTTCCAATCGTACTTCCCATTGATCACCAGGGATTCCACCGAGAGGTCGTAGTTGATATTGACAGAGAAACCACCTTGTCGGTGCGCTGGCTTGGTTTTCTGGTCGAATGGATTACGATGTTTTATCAGGGACCGTAGATGATCTTTAGTTAATCTGCCATCCCGAACTTGTTGGATAATCTCTTGGATCAAGCGGAGTTCGACAAGATTTGACTCACTACTATAAACGGCACCAACTAATAATTGACTGCCATAAAGAGCCAGAACTACGAGAACTACCCTCTTCATCGCCACACCTCCTTTTTAAAATTTATCAATGCCCTTATGCTAGTCGATATAATAATACACTAAATTCTTTCTGTCAAACTATTGAATCTCATTTCTTCAAAGTATTTTCTAAGTGATTCCTTGTCTAAAACCGTTTTATCTATATATTTCTATAAGTATTATCCGAGCGCCTTTCAACTGTTAAAATTGAAATTTCTCCGACCCCGCCAACTCTATATATAATTCTTAATTTGCCTTTGCGAACCCTAAAAATATCCGTTCTTCCTTTTAACTTCTTAATATCCAAACTACTTAAATGTCCGGATTCCAGTCTTATTAATATTTCTTTGATTTTTTCCTTTTCAAAGGCGCTTAGCCTGCTAAGCGCCTTTTCAATCTTATCCATATATTTATAATCGAGAAAGGATGTCTTTTATTCTTACTCCTCCTTTTTTAATCTTTGTAAAATCAACAACCTCTTCCCAATCTCCTGATTTATCAAAGACGGGTTCAATCCTGAATAATGCTTTTGACTTCCGAACAACTATAAAAGACTTTCCGCTCCTGACAGCTGAAGCATAACGCCCCACATTCTCCCTTAGCTCCTTTAATCCGATTATAATTTCCATATTTAAAGATTATCTTAAGATAATCTTTCTGTCAAATATGGATAAAAAAATAACGGCCTATGGTTATGGAATTTTTGTATTAAAAAGAAACCGCCCCGACCGAAGTCGGGGCGGTGATGCCCAAGGCCCCCAAAAGCCCTATTTATCCGCCTCCGGCGGACTTGCGGACAGCCGCGAACCGACAGAACTCGATCCACCTGTTATCGAAGTAGTACAGGTCCAGACCGCGCTCGCCGCCGAACCTGTAGAGGTACGGCACGCCGCGATCGCCACCCCAGCCCCGCAAGAGCGAACCCAGCGCAATGACCGGGAACTGTCTCTGGATATCGGGGTATTTCTCCCCGAAGGTCAGGAGCTCGTGAAGCTCGGCAGGACGAAGTCCTTTCTTGTCCAGTTCCTTGAGCACTTCTTCCGAGGTGAGTACCTTGTTGAAGTGCACGAGTTCGAGGACCAGATCGGCTTCGCCTTTGCGGGTCGTCGGGAAGTTCTTGCCGGTGATGGCGTCGTTCTTCCAGTCGTACTTCCCGTTAATCACTAGGGATTCCACCGAGAGGTCGTAGTTGACCTTGATGGGAAAGACTTTTTGCTTTGATGCGCTAAAAGAAACGCCGACGGATAGCTGACTGGCCAAAAAAGCCAGCGCACTAACTAACAATAACTTTCTCTTGTTCATTTCTCCTCCTTACCAAATCATTTTTAGAACTGAAAATATAGTATATAATTATAATCTTTCTGTCAAACTCTTGAATCCAAGCTCCTCAAAATATTTTCTCAGTGATTCCTTATCCAAAGCTACCTGCTTAAAATCCTCCAAAGTAACCGGCAGATCGGCGTCGCATTTTATAGTCGCCAGTTTTTTTGAAAGAAAAGCGCTCTCGCGTCCGGCTTCCAGTTTTTTACGCAAAACTTCTTTCGGAATCAATCCGACTTCTTCGTAAATTTTTTCCACGGTTCCGTATTGCCTGATGAGATCGGTCGCGCCTTTTGGTCCGATTCCAGTCACACCGGGAATATTATCCGATGTATCGCCGATCAATGCCTTATAATCCACCAACTGCCTCGGAGAAAATCCATATTCCTGCAAAAACAGCGCCTCATTATATGTCACGGTCTTGCTGACTCCGGTTTTCAGAAGCTCCACCACGACTTTATCGCCATCAATCAATTGAAGATTATCTTTATCGCCGGAAAATATAATCACTTTCACATCCGGCTCTCTCTTCATCATCTCCGCCAGAGTTCCGACGATATCATCGGCCTCGAGTCCTGCCTGTTCCATGACTTTGATACCAAACTTCTCAAAAGTATTGTGCGCCTCGATCAGCTGGGAAATAAGTTCGTTGGCAGTCGGCGGACGATGGGCTTTATATTCTGAATAAATCGCATCGCGGAAAGTCGGTTCTTTACGGTCAAAAGCCGCAGCCACATAATCCGGATTATGATCGCGGACCAGCTTTAACAATATGGAAGAAAGTCCGTACACCGCATTAATCGGCTCGCCCTTCGGCGTGGTAAGCGGAGGCAGGGCGTGAAACGACCGGTGAATCAGCGAATTCGCATCGATTAAAAGAAGTTTTTTCATAATCTAATTCTACTAGATTCTAGTTACTAACTACTAATTTTTAATTACAATCCTCCTTTCTTTTATATTTCTTCCATGCTCGAAATAAATCCACTGCGCGGATTTCGGAATGGACTTTCCGATCCGTTCCGGCCATTCGATCAAAACGATATTCTGCGGATCGTTGATGATTTTTTTGAAATGCAACTGTGCCATCTCCGCGATTGAATGAATGCGGTATAAATCAAAATGATAAACATTTAGATAGGTTTTAGTTTTTAGGTTTTGGGTTTTAGAAAATTCATAATTCGGAATATTGTAGCGGCGGACAATCAAAAAAGTCGGGCTCGTAACATGATGCTTCACGCCAAGCGCTTTTATGAATCCTTGAGTGAAGGTGGTCTTTCCCGCACCCAAATCTCCGGAAAGCGCCAGAATCCTTGCCCGCTTGAGTGGATCTACTTTTAATATCTGCCTCGCTAACTTTGTGGCAATTTTCTGCGTCTGGGATTTTGATCTTACAAGCAATGATTTCATCGCTTTAACAATAACAAAAATAAAATAGCCCTTAAAGGGCTATATAAGAGTTCTTTCCAGCTTGTCGCATTCGCTGAAAATTTTCTCCTTCAAATATGATGAACGCCAAAGCTCATTCTGCGGAAGACGGCGGCGAAGCTCCTCCATGATCTGGATATATTTCTCCCGGGTCTCCTTGATCTGCTTCAGCTTCTTTTCCGGCCGGCAAGCTTCAAGCGTACGAAGATTATGGAGGCGGTCGGCCAGCTTGACGAAAAGCGCCGAAGTCGGAGCGCGCAGCAGATTCTCCAGATAATCCTTACCCGGCTCTTTTGTGACGGCACGGACATACCTGACGATGTCTTTCCCGAAAATATCCTCGATATCCTCCCAGGTCAGTATGAAAGAGTCCTCCTGGATGTCATGAAGCAGGGCCGCGATTACCGTATCAGGATCGGTTATCCGTAATTCCGTAATCAATATGACTGCCACCGCTTTCGGATGTTCAAAGTACCGCTCGCCGGTTTCCCGACTCTGTCCTTTATGTCCGTGCTTGGAAAGCTGGTAAGCCCGCATCACTCGTCGGAAATCCGAAGGAGAAATTGAAAATTTTATCAATAATTCAAATTCCGTCCTGCCCATCTTCCCGGATTCCATTCAGTCCCTCCTGATTACTGCTGCAAATAATATAAAATAAAAATCTGTATAAGTCAAAACTGATTTCAAAGCATTCCGCCTTCCGGAATTTTATAGCCGAGGTGCTTGTATCCGTCTGAAGTGACGCGCCGCCCGGATGGCGTGCGATTTAAAAGACCGATACTCATAAGATACGGCTCATAGACATCTTCGATGATTCCGCGGTCGTCATTTAAAGCAGCGGCCAAAGTCTGGATTCCGACCGGACCGCCATGGAACTTATCGATGATTATGGACAAAAGCTGGCGATCGGTCGGCTCAAGACCAAGATGATCGACTTCCAGCATTTCCAAGGTATTTTTTGCAGCCTCTTCGGTGATGACGCTCATATTATTCACTTCGGAATAATCACGGGCGCGCTTTAAAAGACGATTAGCCGTTCGCGGAGTAAATCGGGAAGCTTTGGCAATTGCCGAAAGCGCAGCCGGCTCGGCAGTCACGCCGAGAAGCTTGGCGGATCTCTCCAAAATATCCTCGATATCTTCAACTGTATAAAAATCAAGCTTGAATGAGGCGCCGAAGCGGGAACGGAGCGGGCCGGACAGAAGATTCGCGCGGGTGGTGGCGGGAATCAAAGTGAACGGAGGAAGATCAAGCGAAAAAGTGCGCGCGCCCGGACCTTTTCCGATAATGAGATGAAGCTTGCGGTTTTCCAGGGCCGGATAAAGCACTTCCTCAATCTGATGATTCAGGCGATGCGCCTCATCGATGAAAAGCACATCGCCTTTTTCAAGATTGCTTAAAATCGCCGCGAGGTCTCCCATTTTTTCCAGCGTCGGTCCGGAGGTGATTTTCAGATTCGCATTCATCTCTTTCGCCACCAGATAAGCAAGAGTGGTCTTGCCAAGTCCTGCCTGACCGTACAAAAGAATGTGATCGCTGGATTCGGATCTTTTCCTGGCGGCATCAAGAATAACCCGGAGATTTTTCTTTATTTTTTCCTGTCCGATATAATCCTGCCAAGTGCCCGGCCTTAAAGCGAGATCGATATGGCCGTCATCTTCTTTTTTTACGGCATTTTTTTTATCTGGCATACCGGGATAGTAAGTCCTGCGATGCAATTCGCAGATACTTTCAAGGTTTTGTTATTTAATATTACGAACTGCGCTATACGACACATCTCAGGCAGAAGACTAAATCGCGAATTGCTTTGAAACATTCGCAATTCTACTACCTGGCATACTTATATAATAAACCTTACCGATGGTTAATCACAATACGTCATAAGTTCAAAGTTAAAAGTTGAAAGTTTATAAAGTGACAGCATGTCATCCCGAACTTGATTCGGGATCCAGGTCTGGATTCCCGCTGGAATTTATCCGCCCACTGGCGGGAATGACAACTGGATTGCTTCGTTGAGCTCGCAATGAAGAAACGGCGGACTTGACCAAAATATGGTTATATATAATCATAGTAAGAACGCGTTTCCGAGAAACATCGGAAGAACGGCGGTTGGCATAAAGAACTTACCCGCGCAGGTTCTTTTTTTCGGGAAAATCCCGCAAAAAGACGCAGACGGACCGGGTATTGACAAGTTCTTTTTTTTATGATATGCTATCTATAATTTAGTGATAGCGTTCTCCTTAGAAATAGAAAGTTTTGTTCTGTGGGCGGGAATTGCTTCTTGATGGATGGCTTGGCTCAGGCGAGGCCACTCCTCAGAATAATTCTAACCTTTTCTAAAATTTATTTTAGGAAAGTTCCACTTTTTTCCCTGACGGGATCTTTGCCCACAGAACAAAGCTTTCTATTTTTTTATTTCATATCATATTTTTTTAATACGGACGAACTGCGCAAAATATCACGAACACCGCGAATATCTCTCAATCCGAATCTCATCATCCGATATTTATTTCGCAGTGTTCGCATAGTATCTTGTTGGTATTATAAATCCACCGGACCGGTCACTTTTTCCACTTCTTCGACCGTTGTGATTCCGGAAAGAACCTTAAGCAATCCGTCCTGCTGCATGGTGACTATTCCTTGTTTGGCCGCGAATTCGCCTATTTCAATTTCCCCGGAACCCTTTATCATGAGATCTTCTATTTCTTTTGTGATGCGCAACAGCTCATAAATTCCGATACGTCCGCGGAATCCGGTACCGCCGCAGCTGTCACAACCCTTCGGTTTGAATAATTCAGCATCATCATAAACAGAAACATCCACTCTTTCCGGAAGAGATTTCAGAAGTTTTTCAATCATTTCGCCGACCGCCTTATTCCTGTCGGATGGCGTTTTGCATTTCTCGCATAATCTCTTGACCAGACGCTGGGCGATTATCAGATTCAGCGCGGGACCGATGCTGTTCGGCTTCACTCCGAGATCGACAAGACGCGGTATGGCGCCGGCCGCCTCATTGGCATGTATGGTTGAAAAAACCAAATGGCCGGTCAAAGCGGCTTGGATGGCGATCTCCGCGGTTTCCTTATCGCGCACCTCGCCGATCAAGATAACATCCGGGTCCTGCCTCATGAGGGACTTCAATCCGTTCACGAAAGTATAGTTTGCCTCGACATCTACCTGGGTCTGCTCTATTCCGGAGACATGGTATTCGATCGGATCTTCAATCGTGATTATTTTTATTTCCGGGGAACTTTTGTGCTTCAAAAAAGCGTACAGAGTCGTGGTTTTTCCGGACCCGGTCGGACCGGTATTGAGGATCATCCCGTTCGGCCGGTTCAGCTCTTTTTCCACGATGGCAAGGTCGTCGTTGCGGAATCCGAGATCATTCATGCTCAAATTTATAGCGTCCGGATCAAGAACGCGCATGACAATGACTTCGCCGAACTCGGACGGAGCCACCGCGACGCGCATTTCAATATCCTTTTTTCCCAAGCCGATAGTGAATCTTCCATCCTGCGCCTCATCCCGGATATTGAGCTTCAGACTGGAAAGAAGTTTTATCCTGGAAATAATCTGTCCATAAAGCGCACTTTTCAGGTCGGAAAGGACATCGTGCAGATCTCCGTCTATCCGGTAACGGAGCTTGACTGATCCGCGCACCGGCTCGAAATGAACATCCGATGACCGATTTTTCAAAGCGCCGGCGAGAACTATTTCGAGAATTTGGGCGGTGGGAAATTTCCGGAAATCGAAATTATCGATTTCCGCCCTGACAAGCTCAAGGTTCACAAGCTTGGACATGAGCCCTTCCATCCGCTCCTTATCGACATCTATCCGCCCAGTGATTGAGGCGGTTTTTTTGGAAACATATCTGTAAAAATCCCAGACCCGATTAAGACTGGATTGGGATACGCCGAAAACCTTCAGTTTATTACCCTTCAGCTCAAGCTCCCTGATTATTTTTTTCGTCCCGGTAGAGACCGGATCCAAAGCCACAAAAACCACATTGTCTCCTTTTTTTTCGATGGCGGCCACCTTCAATTCCTTCGCTTTATCCTCTGGAATGAGCTCTAAAGCATCGGTTTCAACCGGCTGAATGGCCAAATCCACATATAAAACACCTGCAGCCAGCGCCCGACGCTCTGCATCCCGCTCTTCCGCTTCTTTGCGGGTTTTATCCAGAATACTCTTTAATTTGGAACTCTCATCCCGAGCCATTATCCCTTAGTAGAACTTCGGTTAATTTTTCGACTTTAATTTTTGTTCATAAATAAATTCTTTTATCAGGCGCTTCCATAATCTCTGGCCTTGTCCGGTTTTAAGATATTTTTCTCTGCGCTTAGCGTCTTTTTCATTTAAATAAGCTTCATAATGTATCAACTGCCAAGGCCTATGCGCCTTAGTCGAAAAATTTAATCCCTGATTATGTTCTTTGAATCTCCTCCGCAAATCCTCGGTATAACCAGTATAAAATTCATCGGATGACCTGCTTCGTAATATATAGATGTAATGGAACATAATCTGCACCGAAGTTTCACTAAGGGACATTATCCTAAAAATACTCCACAAACGCCCTTATCACAAGGAAAATTGTTAATAAGTTGCGCTCGGACTTTATCTCATTGCGGAACCGGCGTTCTCCGAACTACTATCGGAGCCGCCTACGCCTCATCCCGCCGCAGGCAGGACTCCGGCAGTTTCCTCAATGAGATAAAATCCTCGTTTTGGAGGAAGATACAGAATTTTATAGTTTCCCGACAAAAGATAATCTTCGCATAGAGGGGGAAATATAGGTTAATACCGGAATTCTCTGAACTGCTATCGAAGCCGCCTACGCCTCGCTTATAGACTACGGCCGATGGCCTCATCCGTACGAATCAGACAGCTTTCTCATCAATTGGCTTTCCGCGTTATTATTGGCTAAAATAGATATTACAAAGACTTTAAGATTTACAGCTTTCGATTCAGAACTACTCATATGTCAGGACATAATAAATGGTCGCAAATAAAAAACCAGAAAGCGGTGACCGACAAAAAGCGCGGACAGATATTCTCAAAAATACTGAAAGCGATCTCCATCGCCGCCAAAACCGAACCGAATCCGCAATTCAATCCGAGACTGCGATCGGCCATTGAAACAGCCAAATCCGCCAATGTTCCGCAGGACAACGTAAGTCGAGCGATATCCAAAGCGTCGGAAGAAAAAGCGACGGAAGACATCGTCATCGAGGCCTATGGACCGGAAGGTGTCTCCCTCATAATCGAAGGCATCACTGACAACACGAACCGGAGTATTTCCGAAATAAAACATATCCTGACGGAAAACGGAGCAAAAATAGCAAATCCCGGAAGCGTGCTTTGGGCCTTCGAAAAAACCTCCGAAGGATGGTTGGCGAAGTTCCCGCAGAAAATTTCCGAAGACGGCCGAAAAAAAATCTCTAATCTTATCGAAGCTCTCGAAGAACACGATGATGTCCAAAAAGTAGTGACGAGCAGTAATTAAAAGTTAATAAGTTCTTAAAGTTTTTAAATATATCATAAACTTTATAACTTTCAACTTTATAAACTATGATAATCCTTGGAATCGACCCAGGAAGCACGAGAATCGGATACGGACTGATCAATTCCGGACGCGAACTGTCCGTCATCTCCTATGGCGTGATTGAAATAAACAGAAAAAAAATATCTTCCAACCTCAAGCAGCATGGTTCGCACAATGAACTGGCGCAGCTTCTCCAAAAAGCCTCTTCCGCCCTGCGGGAACTCATAACCGCCTACCAGCCGGAAAAAGTCGGAATTGAAAAGCTTTATTTCACTAAAAACGTGAAAACCGGAATCGAGGTCGCCCAGGCGCGCGGCGCGCTCATCAATGAACTGGCTCACTACCAGATTCCGATAGAGGAATTCACCCCTTCGGAAATCAAGAGGGCCGTCACCGGCTATGGAAATGCGGACAAGAAGGGCGTGGCGAAAATGGTGGCCAAGATTCTCCGTATGGAAGAAGTCAAAGGATATGACGATGCCAGCGATGCCCTGGCCGTAGCGATTACTGCTTCACAAAAAAGGGACTGGGCTTAACCCCCTATTGACTACTTTAGAATGTTCGGTATACTTTCCTGTATTAATTAAAAAGGTCGTGTTTTTCTTCATAATTTGAAAGAGCGCACGCGCAATTAAAAAATGCCTAAGAAAAAGAAAAATGAATCCGGATCCGATATGGGCCTTGATGAAAGCCTTGGCGTCATAGATGACGAGACCGAAGCTCCTATCGGAAAAAAAGTTGTTCCGTCTTCTAAAGACGCGGAAGAAGACGATCTCCTTGAAGAATCCGCAGATGATGATGAAGACGATCTCCTTCTCGTCGGAGGCGATGATGAAGAAGAGGAAGAAGTTTACTAGATTTGAAATATTTCACATCCCCGGAGCTCCGGGGATGTGTCATTCATGGTGTTATATTATAATTGAGATATTGTCATTCTGAGTGGAGTAGGCAATCCTCAGGATAGCGGGAGTATCTGTCATTCCGGATTTAATCCGGAATCCAGACCTGGATCCCGGGTCAAGCCCGGGATGACACAGCCGAACATCACCACCATACGACCTAAAATATGAAACTGAAATTATTCAAATTCGCCAAAAAACACGGCTTATCAGGCGCATTGATCGCCGCTCTCTCCGCATTGGCCGGAGGACTTGTTTTGATCGCTTTCGTACTGAACGATCTGCCTAATCCGGAAGAATTCGAAACCAGACAGGTCGCTCAATCCACAAAAATATTCGACCGCTCTGAAAAAGTCCTCCTTTATGAAATCCATGGCGAAGAAAAGCGCACCACCATTCCCTACGATGAAATCCCGGAATACGTCAAAAAAGCGACCATATCCATCGAAGATAAGGATTTTTACGCCCATGGCGGATTCAGCATCCCGTCCATAATCAACGGCGCAATCATCGAGCCCCTGACCGGACAAAGGGACAGAGCCCGCGGCGGATCCACCATCACCCAGCAATTGGCGAAAAACGCTTTTTTAAGTCCGGAAAGGACAGTCATAAGAAAATTCAAAGAACTGATTGTCGCCTACGAACTGGAAAAAAAATATTCCAAGGATGAAATTCTGAATCTCTACCTCAATCAGATTCCGTATGGAAGCAATGCTTACGGAATCGAGGCCGCAGCCCAGACTTTTTTCGCGAAAAAAGCGTCTGAACTGAATCTGGCGGAATCCGCTCTGCTGGCCAGTTTGCCGAAAGCGACCAGTTATTATTCTCCTTGGGGCCGTTATCTTCCGGATCTTCTGGCAAGAAAGAATCTGGTTCTCGAAAAAATGCATGAATTCGGATATATCAGTGAAAAGGAAATGGCGCAGGCGGAAAAATATCAGTTCGAATTCGCTCCGCAGGCCACTAATCTTAGCGCTCCACATTTCGTCCTTGAGGTCCAGGATTATCTGAATAAAAAATACGGGGAAGGATATGTCCAAACCGCCGGATTGAAGGTGGTGACAACTCTTGATTGGGATCTGCAGCAGATTGCAGAAAATGCAGTATTGGAAGGCGCGACGCGCAATACTGAACTTTATGAAGGACATAATGCGGCTTTAGTCGCGCAGGATGCCACTAATGGCCAGATTCTCGCCATGGTCGGCTCCAAGGATTATTTCGCCCCCCCTGAACCGGAAAACTGCACGCCTGGCTTGGATTGCAAATTTGAAGGAAATTTCAATGTCGCCACGCAGGGACTCCGGCAGCCGGGATCATCCATCAAGCCGTTCACTTACGTCACCGCTTTCAAAAAAGGACTTACACCGAATACCGTCCTGTTCGACCTGGAAACAGAATTCGACGCCACCGGAATTCCGGAAAACAGCTATAAACCGGGAAATTTCGATGAAACTTTCCGCGGACCGGTGACGCTGCGATCTTCACTTGCCCAATCGATAAACATTCCGGCCGTCAAAACCCTTTATATTGCCGGTATAGACAACATGCTGGGGCTGGTTAAGGATTTCGGAATAACTACGCTGACCGAACGAAGCCGTTACGGACTTTCTCTGGTTCTCGGCGGCGGAGAAATAATACTCAAGGAACTCGTCGGCGCTTATTCCGTATTCGCGCAGGAAGGCGTCAGACACCGGCAGACGATGATACTCTCAATCACTGATTCCAAGGGAAGCATCGTGGAAGAATACGAGGATTCGGCCGAACAGATCATCGATCCCCAATACCCGAGAATCATAAACGACATCCTTACTGATATAGACGAAAGGGCGAATCTTTTCCATTCAAGCTTGAACCTGACTGTTTTCCCCGGACATGAGGTCGCCCTGAAAACCGGAACGACTAATGATTACCGAGATGCCTGGACGATGGGATACACGCCTGATCTGGTTGTCGGAGTCTGGACCGGAAACAATGACAACACTCCTATGCAGAGGCGAGGTTCCAGCATCCTGGCAGCTGTCCCGATATGGAGCGCTTTCATGAAAGAAGCCGTCAAAAACCGGCCTTTAATATCTTTCAACAGGCCTGATCCGATCACTGTCCAGAAACCGATGTTCAATAAAGAATATATCGTGAATTACGCCGTCGGCAGCCAGAATTATCCGCAGATCCACGACATACTTTATTATGTGGATAAAAACGACCCGCTCGGTCCGCAACCTCTCCAGCCGGAAAATGATTCACAATTCAAAAACTGGGAAGATCCTGTCCTGCAGTGGGCGCAGCAGAACGTCCCTAATTTCCTCCAGAACTACAATAAACCGATTCCTCTGGGCGCCCAGAACCAGACGACTGCCATAACTGGCGCAATGACTGTTAATCTTTCGAATCCCAAAAACGGGGATTTCATCCAGAGGAATATACAGGTTTCCGCGGAAATAACTTCCGAAAATGATATTTCACAGATTCAGCTCATATTCAACAATGAACTGATGGACAACCGCGTCGGACTTCTCGGAAAAAACGTGAATTACCAGTTCAATCTCGTACCGAGAAACATACTGCTTCAGAATTCCATGAAAATACGGGTGGTGGATAAGAACAAGACGGAAACAGTGAAAGAAGTGATACTGTATAAATAAAAAATACCCTCTTAAAGGGTATTTTTCAGTTCGCGTTGATAGGCATCAATATGTAGAAATAAGTCGCATCGGAGGAATTTTTCAGCATAGCCGCCCGGTTATTCCCGTTGACTCCGAAAAATATATCCTGTCCGCTGAAATTTTTAAGTCCATCCATCAGATATCTCCAATTAAAAGAAACTTCGGTTTCATTTCCTTTCACCTTCACCGGCACGAGATATTTATTTTCTCCGAGAAGCTGATTGACTGAATAGACTTCAAGGATTTTTTTTCCGTCTTTGACTTTCATGCGTATGTCGTTGACTTTCCCGCTGAAAGTACTGACAAGTTTTACGGCGTTCACCAACTGCTCCCTTTCCAGAGTCATTTCTGTTTCAAAAGATTTCGGCGTTATCGGATCATAATCCGGATAATTCCCGTCGATCAATCTGGAAATTATCTCCAGATCTTCGCTTTTGAAAAGAATCTGATTCGGATCGATGAATATGGAAACTTCCCCTTTGGTAAGCGTCC
The DNA here is from genome assembly GCA_964355085.1 of uncultured Candidatus Saccharibacteria bacterium. Taxonomy (GTDB): domain Bacteria; phylum Patescibacteriota; class Minisyncoccia; order UBA6257; family 02-FULL-45-10c; genus REEB48. The sequence goes on along the minus strand of CAYHBW010000006.1, from coordinate 20,208 downwards.
GGAGGACTTCCTGCATCGTTTTGAACGGGATTATCACCTTGAAACCGCGCTGGAAAGTTGAATTATAATTCGTTTCATTGATGGTCTTTTCAGCCAGACGGAAACTGTCAGTTCCGACAAGTTTGAAATGTGTGACCTGGAAATCCAGCAGCATTCCGCTGATCTCCGGACGGATTTCCGATATCTGTATGGCATTGATGACTTTCAATGCGGAATCCCTGAAAAGTTCGGCGGAAAGAGTAAGGTGATTTTTGACGTTCTCTATTTTCGGAATTATCGGGAATTCCTCCTCCGGAAGTCCCTGGATGGATGCTTCGTAGTTATCAGTCTTGAACTGCATTACATTGCGGTCAGTTTCAAGATTTATCCTCTCGCTATTGGTGTTTCCGACAATCGTATTCAAGGTACTAAGAGGGACGGTAATGCTTCCTTCTTCCACTATCTTTCCGGAGACCTGTTTGGATACGGCAATCTCCAGATTCGTCGCTGATAACTGGATTTTGTTATTGAATGTCCTGATTAGGACATTCTTAAGTATTGGAAGATTGTTGTTTTCAGATGACGCCCGTTCGATTGCCATCAATCCTTCGCGTAAATTATTTTTGAGTATTACTAATTTCATTTTATATATAAATAGCAGTTGTAATAGGGATTGTGGAAATGTGGATAGATTTTACGGAGTCTTTATTGATGCGGTTATTTCCGCTTTTAATTCTGTTGATTATTGTGGATGGAGTAGTGGATGGAGTGGGATAACTTTTCATTTTTTTAAAGTTATCCGACTCTTCCGGAGTTTCTGCACATACTTCTGCACAGTTTATTCTTTGTAAATCACATCCTTGATTGCGATTATCCTCTGATTAAGATCCTGATTCTTGTTTATCTCTTCGGCGATCTTGCTGTAGGCGTAAATTGCCGTCGTATGATCCCTTTTGCCGAGTTTCTGGCCGATATCCGGATAAGAAAGTCCGAGAATATCGCGGAGAAGGTACATAGTCACCTGTCTGGGTTCAACGATGCTTTTTTGGCGGCAACGTCCGGTGAGGTCGGCCGGGGAAACCTCGAAATATTCGGCAACGGAAGTGATTATGTGGTTCGGATTGATGTTTTTGGTCGGTTGTTGGAGTAATTCCCCGACTATTTCCTCTGCCATGCGCATTGTCACCTCTTTTTTGGCATATTGATAGAAAAGTATGCGGTTAAGCACCCCTTCAAGCTCGCGGAGATTCTTCTGGATCTTATTGGCGATGAATTCCAGGATGTTTTCCGGTAAAGCCACTCCTCTTTCCTGCAGTTTTGTCTTTAAAATGGCCAAGCGGAGTTCGTAATCAGGATAAGAGATATCAGCCGTCATTCCGCCCTGGAATCGCGATTGCAGACGATCCTGGAGCGTCGGGATGAATTTCGGAGGACGGTCGGAAGAAATGATTATCTGTTTGTTATTTTCGTACAATGCGTTGAAGGTGTGGAAAAATTCTTCTTCGGTCGAGACCTTGCCGGCGATAAACTGAATGTCGTCGATTATCAGGACATCCACAGTCCGGTATTTTTCCTTCATGTCTTCCATCCGCTTATTCCGGATTCCGTAGATCACATCATTGGTGAATTTCTCCGAAGAAACGTATTTTACGCGTACTTTGTCGTTGTAGCGGGATTTTATTTCGTTTCCGATCCCCTGAATGAGGTGGGTTTTGCCGAGACCGGTTCCGCCGTAGATGAAAAGCGGATTATATTTCCTTCCGATTTCCTCAATCACCGCGGAAGCCGCCGCATACGCGAGTTCATTTGTTTTTCCGACCACGAAAGATCCAAGCCGGTAGCGCGGATTCAGATTGGTTTCCGGATCGATTTTCAATTCTTCAAAAGCCAGCTGTTTTTTGAAATCTTCTTCAGTCGCCTGGCGGTTTCTTTTTTGCGGAGCGAGCGTGGCCGGAGCGGCGTTGCTGTTATGGACGGTGAACTGGACTTTTTTGGTTCCCTGATCGAGATTTCGGAGGGCGTTGAGGATTATTTTCTGATATTTGTTTTCAACCCACTCTTTCGCAAAATTATTAGGGAGTCCGACCAGGACGACGCCTTCCTGCTTATCCAATAATCGGCTGTTTTTAAGCCAGGTCGCAAAATTAGGCTTAGAAATCTGTATTTCTATTTCGCCGAGGGCGGTTTGCCAAATTTGTTCGAACTCCATGTATGTAAAAAGTGAATGTTGAATATTTTTCACCGATCCGCCTCACTTCAGATCGGAAAAAATGAGAATTTTTTAAAAGTTTCAGAAACTGAACGCGAGCATACATTCATTTTAGTTTATTATCGCTTTCATTCAAACAGCGGAAATGGAATAAACTGTGAATTTCCTGTGGAAAGAATATTTTTTTGTCTTTGGTAAAAAACTGAAAAACTGTTTGCATCAATTATGCATCACTTGTTCTCCTTTTGTCCATAGGGACTTGCTATTTCCGTCAAAAAATCGGGAAATCACGGATGATTTCAACACATTCCCGTTTTCTGGATGTTTTATTCGCTGCTTTGAAGGAGTTTTTCCGATTTTTGCGCCCTTGATTCCGGCCGGAAAATGGTATATGATGTCTTCATGTCACAAACATATCAGCCAAAAAAGAGAAAGCGATCCAGGTCGCACGGATTTTTACGCAGAAGCCGCACAACCGGCGGAAGGCGTGTCCTGAAAGCCCGCAGGCAGAAGGGGCGGCACAAGCTTACTGTTTAGTATCAAGTAATTCGCCCCGACCTTGGTCGGGGCGAATCTAATTATGTTAGCAAAAAAATACCGGTTGCCGATTCAAACGGCAATCGGGAAAAAAGGAAAAGAGATGAGATTCCAGGATTTTCTGGTGAAAATTTTCAGCAGTAATCTTCCTTATTCCAGATTCGGAATTATCCTGAAGAAAGGCGCTATAAAGAAAGCTTCCGATCGGAACAGGATCCGCCGGGCGATTTTTGATGCGATTCGGATCAGACAAAAAGACTTCAGTTTGCCGAATTCAGACCTTTTGATAATTACCGGATCACGGATTTCCGGAGCCGCCACGGAAGAAATCAGAAAAGAAATCAACGGTGTTTTTGATGTTATAATGAAACGGAATAGCGAATAATGAATCAGGGATAATGAATCAAATCAGCTGTAAGTCATAATTCTTAATTCCTCATTCATAATTCAACCCACCCCAAATATGTTCCAAACTTTTTTCTATATACCTCTTTTGAACGCCCTTGTCTGGTTTTATGAAACAGTTTCATTCCAGGATCTCGGCGTCGCCATAATACTCCTTACTTTTCTGATCAGATTGATATTATTACCTCTTTTTTATAAAGGAGCGAAAGACCAATCTCTGATGCAGAAGCTCCAGCCGGAGATCAGGAAAATCCAGCATGATCATAAAAATGACCGGGAAAAGCAGGCGCAGGCCATGATGGAGCTTTATAAAGCCCATAAAGTCAATCCATTTTCCGGATTTCTTATGATATTGGTCCAGCTGCCGGTTCTTATCGGCCTTTATCAGGTATTCTATAAAGGCATTTCTCCGGAGACCCTCGTACATCTCTATTCTTTTGTTCCGGCCCCGGCAAGCGTCAACGCCACCTTCCTGCACTTGATAGATCTTCAGAAACCGAGTATCCTTATGGTTATCCTGGCGGCAGCCGCCCAATACATACAAGGCAAGCTGTCTCTGCCGAAGATTGAAAAAGATCAGAAGCTTTCAACCGCAGAGGAAGTCGGCAGGCAGATGGTTTTCATGGGTCCGGTGCTCACGATAGTGATTTTGAGCAATATGCCGGCGGCCGTCGGAATGTACTGGCTGATTACTTCGATTTTCACCCTGGTACAGCAGATATATATAAATAAGACCTTGGATATCAAAGGAGAAAAAAAAGAACATGGAATCTCTTAAACAGACAATCGAACAGATACTCAACCGGACCGGACTCAATTTTTCAGTCGATGCGGATATCGAAGGAAAGCGCATAAACATCTTCATATATGACGAGGGAATAGTCGACCGTTTTCTTCCGAAGCTTATGTCCGATCTGGATCATCTCGTGAGGTTGATGGCGAAGAAAATGCAGCTGGACAGGGTCGTGGTTGACGTGAACAACTATAAGAAAGAGCGCGAAAGGATCATAACCGAACTGGCGAAGGCCGCGGCCCGCAAAGCTCTTCTGGAAAAAAGGGAGATAACGCTTCCGGCGATGAACGCCTATGAGCGCAGGTTGGTGCACGTGGAGCTTGCCACCCGACCGGACATTAAAACCGAAAGCATCGGCGAGGGAGAATCGCGGCAGGTGACGGTCAAACCGCTCGAATTATAAAACCACCGGATAGCGGTGGTTTTATGATTTTCACAGAGGCATCAGGTATAATCCGTCGTCAATCCTGTTGGTAAGGTAGAGGGATCGGTTCTGGACTTTCAGGTCTGTCGCGTCTATCGCCGTATCGGCGTTGGTTTTTATTTCTCCATATGAACCGTCGTCGAGATTTATGAAATAAAGCGCGTCGTCGGTGTATATGCCCCGCATATAGTAGTCTTCAATGGCGTCGTTTGTCGTCGGGATATTCTTAGGTATGGCGCAGTAGATTATTTTTGCAGAAGCGTCGGCTGCGCATTTTTCCGGCATGGTGACGAATGACAGCTGCGAAAGGAGCGCGCCGTCACTGCTTATAAGGGAAGCCGTCTGGCGATTGTCCGCCGAGTTCAATTTCAATCCGTAACTTCCCCGCACCAGCCAGTTGATCCTCATGCCGGTTTCTTCCATGAACGGAGCTATGGTTTTTTTATTTATGTCGATTGCGTAAATTGATGTCAGGAAATCCGATTTCACCGTCAATAATATCCGGGAATCATTCTGCCAGAAAAGTTCGGCGTCTTTCTGATTCAATCTAATAACTTCGGATGTTTTTTTCGTATTAAGGTCGAGTATCTTGAGGGCGGACTGATCGAGATAGGCGATTCTGCCGCCTGACGGCGCCCAAGCCGCGGCTATTGTCCCCTGGGGAAGCGGCTGCCAATTGAAACCAGCCGTATTGAATATGCTAAAAAGAGGCGATTCCGGATAATTGAATTTCGCTACGGCATATGACCCGTCCGGAGACGGATAAACGGCATTCAGGCGTCTAAGCTCCTGTAAGTTGACCGGCTCCTCTTCGTTGTCAGTTTTTTTGATTATCTGTCCGGATTTGTTGACCAGATAAAAATCACCGGTTCTTGATTCCGACCAGTATGCGAACACATCCAATCCGCTTATTTTCACAAGTTTTCCTCCTTCCGGTTCAGACGCCGCGCTGTTAGGTTGGCTGTCATTATTGAGGAATGGGTCTATGATTCCCTGGACTGCCGCCGGCAATGAGAGCGTATTTTCGCTGAAAAAAAGATAATAAAGTCCGAAGCCGAGGGCTGATGCGGAGATGAGGAGTGCCAGTATCTTTAGATATTTATTCATATCGGTTTATGGAAGGCAACACAGATAAGACGTTGAAGGATTGCTCAAGCAAAGATTTTTTTCAGTTTTTCCGGTTTTGCAAGTGGAGACTTCCTGGCAGGTTCCGCCTTTGGCAACGCAGCCGCTGTCGTCTTTTGTGGCGATTTTACAGGAAGACCCCTCGATTTTTCCGCCGATGCCCTTGCAGGAATTTTGACTTATGCAGGTTGATTGGTATTCCACGAATCCGGAGACGCAGCCGCACTTTTCGTCGCTTCCTTTTATGGCATTATCAGCGCATTTTACGCAACCAGCTACTCCGACTTTGCCGGAGCCGCTTACAGGCGCGGTATTGACGGAGACGCCCACCAGTCCGCTCATTGCAAAATCGCATAACGGATCGTCATTTCCCACTCCGCCGGATCCCAATCCTCCTTTAGTGGTGAGTTGATCAGGTTGGGGAGTTGCCGGAGCCAGATTTTCGATTTTCAGGAATTCCAGATTCGGATTCCGGAGATTGACCAGATTCGGATTTATCGTGTAAAGGATAAGGTAGGCGCCGAGGAAGAGAATAAGTCCGTAGATGGCATTCTGGATGACATCTTTCGCGTCGCTGGTTTTGGTTATGTCTCCCGCCGCGAATACATAAAGTATTCCGCCGTAGACGATCATGGTGAAAGCGGCGAATCCGACTATCATCAGTCCGAATTGGTAGATTCGGGCGACGTAACCGGCCGGGGTATTGGGGTCGGCGCATTTTCCTCCGGCCAGCGGCTGGCACGGTATCGGAACCTGGATGCTATATGCGGAAACTTCGACTCTTTCAGCTTTCGGAATAAAAAGGTCTTCTTTGGCTTGAGCGGCGGCATCTTTATATTGCTGTGATCCGTATCTGTAGCATTTTTTGGTTGTATTTATATATCCGAATCCGGTTGGGCAGGATGATCCGCCAGGTCCTCCGGTCGGATCCTGGATATTCGAATCGGCTTCAACCGACTTCTTCAACTCCCCACTCCCCTTTGCCAGACATTTTCCGCCGGAAGATATCGTATCGGTTATTTTTTCCGCGCCGGAGAGCTGCATATCCGGCGGGCAGGATGGCGAAGGCGTATATTCGCAATAAAAACTTAAAACCCTGCCGATATTCCGGGATTTTTCCGTGGTACCAGCAGGACACTCTTCGCCGGGATTTTTTTGGAATTCAGCTGCATAAATTATTCCGTTAGATGAAAGCACCCAAAGCAACAGAACCGCGGATAATTTTTTGTTCATATTAATCATCTTACCAGATAATTGATTGTTTTTGACGCGAGTTCCAGGATATTCAGCTTGCTGGAGGCGGAGGCGGAAACGTCGAGCTCGGTCTGCTTGGGCGCTCCTTCGGATTTCAAATCAAGAACCAGGAATTCCGGATTATTTGGATCTGTTTTGGCGAGTTCTCCGTTCAGGCGCCATTTCATATTCAGATCAGACAGATCCCTGACATTGAAGAAAAACGGCCTGATTTCAAATATATGTTTTTTTAGCGGAAGCTCCGTCCGGTTCAAGGCGTATTTCGCCGGTCCTCTCGTATCTATGATTATTTTAGGATCTGCCAAAGGTATGGATATGGTCTTTTCCAATTCGGAATCATTATATCCGGATACGGCCACTCTCACGCTTTGGGAATTATTTCCGGAAGTGTTGAAGTTTATGGATTTAAGTCCGTTTTTTTGGGCGACCACCTCATTATTCACAAACCAGCTTATCTCGTTTCCGGACAGATTGGCGATTTTGCCCTTATCCATGAGATCGAAACTGACTTCTATCCGGCTTCCGCTTGATGGCAATATCTTGCCGGTATAATCGGATGGCACGAAATTCACGGCTCTCCAGGAAATGATGAATTCCGGGGCTGTCTGCGCGTTGCCGGACGGTAAATTCAAAAGAAAGCAGGCGGCCAGGACGGCAAAAAACACCGGCAGCTTGAGATTTTTCGAGTATTTTGATTTCCCGGCGATATGCATATTTATTAATATTTTAGCACAATTCCAATCTGTCCGTCAGAATGTTTCCAGGCGCGTCAATGCGCGGATCACCCTTTATTATTCTCCTGACTGTCCGGTCTGATAATCCATCACCCCCTTTTGTTTCAATGCCCCCAACTTGCTCAATGTCTCCATTTTCTCCGGATGGCGGTCAAGATAAATCGTTATTAGCCAGGCGGCGGTTGAAATCGGGAGGCCGCCGATATATGGGATGAGCTCGAGGATGTTGCCGATAAGGGTCGCCGTGCCTTTCACTCCCTTAAACCGGAGATAAAGCTGGGTGATCGGAAATCTGACCGCGTCCAATATGAAAAAGTCATCAAGGCCGGCTGCGATCAGGGCCAGTCCGATCAGGTCGAAAATGACGAGATACGGAGTGATTATGATTATCTCCGGCAGGGAAATTTTCGGTTCTTGTTCCATCCCTCACCCTTGAAGGATTGCGAAGCTCCCGCAATTCTTCAAATAGTTAATTGTAATATTCATATCGTAAAATTATAAACTTATTTTTTATTATCTTAACCGCTTCATCGGAATTGCCTATCCTTCAAGGGTGAGGGATAGTCAGCTTCCTTTCTGCTCAAGTATCTGTTCCGGCCTAGTGGTCACTATCTTGTCTTCAAGGTAGGAAGCGATGACCTGGATTGCCACATGGTTCAGTCCGGCGAAGAAAAGCCCTTCGCCGACTTTGGCCTCCAGAAGCAGATTCTTTTCCCCTTCGGTCAGGTTGAATGTCCTCGTGATCAGGTCAAGGGAAGACGGCGCCTGTTTGAGAAGAAGTTGGAGGGAAGAGTTCGTGATGATCGGCCGGCCGTAAGGCGATCGCAAAAAATCTTCCACGTCCTGGGTTATGGTGGTGACGCCCATGAAATATTTGCGGCAGCGTTTGACGAGGCCGAAAAGGAAGGTTGCGCCGTCTTCGTATTTCATTATGACCCAGGCCTCGTCGATGACGAGCACCCGTTTTTTGAGTTCCGCCCTTATGAGACTCCAGATGAAATTCAGGACTATGTACATGGCGATTGGGCGCAGCTCATCTTCCAGGTCGCGTATCGAGAATACAATCAGGCGGTTTTTGATGTCTATGTTGGTCGGCTGGTTCGTGAATCCCGCATAGCTTCCCTGCGTATATTTATAGAGGCGATCCGCGATTCCCTTTCCGCCCTCCATGTTTTCCAGGACTTTCTGGAGATCTTCCAGCAGAGGAGGAGCGGCGTTGGAAAAATCTTTTCCCGGAACGATGTCGTGGGAGGCGTAGGTTTCGCTTAGCGCCCTGTCGAGTATGGCATCTTCTTCCGGAGTTATTTTCCCGACCATTATTTTCAGGAGGCCGGCAAGGTTGACTATGTGCGATCTCAAGACGTCGGAAGGATCTTCATCCGTAGGAATGACCGGGATTTCAAAGGGATTTATGTGATGGTTTGAGGACAGGGAGATCCGGAAATAGCTTCCGCCGACGGCAGTGGCGAGATTTTCATATTCATTTTCCGGGTCTATGACGAGGACGTCCGTTCCAAGCATCAGAAGACGGAGTATCTCCAGTTTGGTAGCGTACGATTTTCCGCTTCCGGATTTTGCGAAAATCACCATGTTGGCGTTTTCAAGGGAGAACCTGTCGAAAATTATCAGGGTATTGTTATGGCGGTTTATTCCGTACATTATTCCGCTGTTGGAAGTGAGGTCTGCCGAGGTGAACGGGAATATCGAAGAAAGCGGTCCGGAATTCAGAGGATTGTAGATGCCGAGCTTGTCCTGGCCGAGAGGGATTGTCGATTCGAATCCTTCCATCTGCTCGAAAAGCGCCGGTTTCACGTAGACCAGGCGGCTTTCCAAAAGGGAAGATATCTTGTTTTCTATCTTGCGCAGGGATTCGAGCGTGTCGGCGTAAATCGTCATATAAAGGCCGACATTGAAAAGATTTTCCCTGGTCTGCTGGAGTGAGTCGCGCAGGGATTCGATATCCTGATAGGCCGTTTCCAGAAGAGGATCCCGGACCATTCCTTTCTGCTGCTTTTCTATCATCTGGGATTCCACCTGGGCCGCTTTTTTCCGCAATTTTTTCAGTGCGATTGGGGTTTCGATCGGATGGATGAATATCGATATATCCAGAAGCTCCGGCATGTCGATGACCGCCGAAAACCACCCGGTGGACAGGTATCTCGGATAAGTGAATACGAAAATAGTCTTGGCGTATTTATCCCCGACTTTGAGGTAATTCGGGTCTATTTTTATCGCCGGCGGGGCGATTATGTCCACGATATTCTTATCCATTTTATTTTGTGTGGGATTGTTCGGTTTTTATCTCCACTCCCCGTTTTTCCGTCGTCGTCGGGTTGTAAAGATTGTAGAAAAGTTCCAGCAGTTCGTCCGTATTCAGCGGAACCGCGCGCAGGCCGACCTGATTAAGTCCGTTGACCACCTGATCGACTCTCTGATTCAGCTGTTCGAGGGCCTCATTCGCATTTTCCGATTCCGGGCTTTCTTCAATCGATGTCTTTGATTTGAACCAACCGACCATCTTGTCGGCCATATCCATTCCGGCCTTAGGAAGGTTGATCGGATCGTAGGGAACAATCGCAAAAAAACTTTTCTGCATTATGGCGTTCTGTGAAACGAATGATTTGATGAATTCCCGGTATTCGGTTATCTGGTTCTTGAGAAGCTGATTTTCTTCCTGATTTTCCCGTTCCCCCATTTTTTCCAGATAATCCTCTATGTTGAGCTTTCTGGAGTGTATGAACAGCTGGATGGAAAAGCTTATCGAGTTCAGGAATCCCTGGAAGGCATAAGTTATGATCCCTTGTTCCTCTTCTGATTTGAGGGCGAAGTTCGTTCCGGAGACAAGAAGAATCCGGCGCAATGCGCCGCTTTTCAGCTTGATTATTCCGTCATCGATTGATTCAATGCCTATAAATTCCTGTGTCGGCAGAGACTCCTTTATGTTTGCCATACTTTATCATTATAGAGCTAAAACCGGAAAGCGGAAAACTATCTGTAATCAACCCGGCGCGCCATCTCCTTTTCCCCGGTTATTTTCCGCATCATCTCGAAGCGTTCCTTGCTGCTTTTCGTCCTGTCCAGGATGGACGGCTTGATTGTTTTTTCCCTCTGCGGTATCGGGTTCTTGCTAGTATTGAGCTGATTCATGAGGTTATTGAGCATTGATTTCGCTCCGGTCGTGAAATCCGGCGCAGGAGTTTTGACTTTCGGAACTTCAACTCCTTTTTCTTTCCTTCGCCATACGTAAAACCTCGGTTTCCAATAGTATCCCAGCGCGGCCAGCATCACGACTGGAAGCGGACGGCCGTTTATCTGGATGAACGCGAGGGCGGCGGAGACGGCCATAATCAGGCCGGCAAGCAGGAGCCAGTATATGGTTTCCAGGAAGAAGAAAAGCGCGAAAGAAAGGGCCCCGCCCGCGGCTACGTATAAAAATTGCTTCAGCGTGAGAGGCCCGATTATTCTGTCCTCTGTTTCAATGAATTGCGGTACTTGGAATTGCATTGTTTAGTTGAATTATGTATTTCGAATTAAGAATGACAGTTTATTATTTTCCCCTTATTCACTATTCGCGATTCATTATTCATTAACTATGTTATTTTACGATTTTCCTTAGGTCAAGTATATTGTCTTTATCCACGACATTTTTCGGCAGGCCGACGCTGTTGATGGGCGTGCGTAGGTTGCTGTAGTGAACCACCCTTGGTTCCTGACCGGCGGCAGATGCCGATTCGGCTGAAATATTCTGCTTTGGAGAATGTCCGTCCGACGATTCAATGAGCGGATTGTTTAAGGAGTTCGGCGGAGCATCCTGTCTGTTGACCTGTATGGTTTTTTCCGTTTTTCCGAAATCTTGTCCGGGATAAGGCATCTCAACTTTTATCGGTATCGGTTTGACCGCTGTTTTTTCCGGAACGCCGGAGTTCGACTGGTAAAAATTCTGGACTTTCATCGTTAAACTTGTTTTGCCGGCCTGGAATTCCTGCGGTTTGGCCGGCGAACCGGATTGACTGTTTCGTCCGATTTCCGGCATCGAGGTAGGGTTTTCCTGATGAAGTATGAACGGCGTCGGAGGGATTTCATGTTCGTTTTTTTGTTCCGCCGGAGCCGGAGGAACTGTTTTCACCGCCGGAGCTGACTTTTCTTCTTTTATCGCGGACGGAAAATTAAGCGGAGATATCGGCCGGTCTGATTTTATCCTGAAGGATTGGAGGTCTATGACCGATCCCTGCGGTCCGGCCGGCCTGCTGATTGATGGAGATTCCGCCTGTTCTGTTCCAGGACTTTTTTCCGATTTCTGTTGCGGCGCTTCCGGTTTTCCGAAATTTATCAGACGGATATCTATGCCAAGATCCCTTTTCAGGTCTGTTTCAATCGGACCGAGAACCGATTTAATTATGTCGCCGGTGACGGATTTTGCGGATTCGAAACTGATGTTGAACTCCCTACTCAATTCATTTATGAAATCTTTCGGATCAAGGTCTTTCGTCAGTAGTCTTGCGATCAGCCGCGGTACGATCTTGAGTCGTCCGCCTTTTACTCCGAGTTTTTTGTTTATCTCGATTATCAGATAGACTGCGTGTTCTGATCCGATCCAATCCAAAATACCCGACGGGAGATTGTTCGGATCCAGAAGTTCTCCGCTGTTTTTTTGCTGCGTCGTATCTGTCGCCATTTTATAAGTAGAGTGGATCGCTGTTAATTTGCGTGACTATGTCATCGAATTTAAGGGCGAGATCCGTCGGATTCGGATATCCCAACGAAGTCGCCAGACTGTCGTCATCCGGAGTCGTGGCGCTTTTATTCACTCTGTCGATATAAGATTCCATTTCCTGCACTCTTTCCCTTATCACCCTCCTCTGTTCTCTTCCGGAATCTTCGGTTGATTTTCCGATTCTGGTGAAGTCGGAAGGCCTTAGGTGGATCAGTACTTCTTCGGATTTAAGGGCTTCAGGAGATATCGTTTCCGGTTTTTTGATCTTCTGGGACTCTTTTTCAATCGTAGTTCCGAACTGTTTGGCAAGATCCAATCTTGAAGAAAGTATCTGTCCGGAGGCGCCGAGTTTGCTCGCGGAATTGATGAATTTGGCGAATTTCGTCGGATCTTCCTGCTGCATCCTGTCCAATACCGTGACTGTTCTGCCTGATTTGTCTTTTATTTTCTTATTAGATGCTTCGCTGATTAACGATGCCGACCAGGACGTATCCACAAAAGCATCGATTGCATTCATTTCTTCATATAGCATTTCTGAATCCATCGCTTTCGTCCTCTTGCCGTATTCTTCCATCGCCTTTTTAGGTTCTTGCGAGAATTGAGACAATCCCGGAGCGATATTCCTTAAAACCGGCGTGCCGGAAACCCACGTGGCCAGACGTTGCGCATAGCTCCTGGAAATATCTCCTGTCGCCGGATTGACTGAAACTCCGGCGGAAGCCACTTTTTGCCTCATCCAGCCGAGCGCGCCGCCAGCCGCGTATCCTCCGGCTCCGAGCGCCGCTCCGGTTATTGCGCCCTTCACTTTTCCGGCGACGGCGAATCCGAAATTAGCTCCCGCGATTCCCATGCTGTTGGCCACCGTCAGTCCGTAGTACATCAGTCCGATGACTGAAGTCATCTGCGCTATCAGTTTTCCGAGATTCTGGATAAGCAGCCCGGAATTGCTTACGGCCGCAAGCGGAGCGCCTCCTTGGAGGTAATCAGCCCCGCCTTTATCAAAAGTAAGAGCTAAGCTTATGGCAAGATAGAAGAAAAATGAGGCGGCCGGTCCGAACCAGATCCACTTGAAGAATTCCCCCCACCACTTGTGCCATTGTTTTTCGGTTTCGGGCCAAATCCACATTAGCCAGGCGAGCGGAGCCAGAATAAGAAGAGTTATCAGGGACAGATAGCGCATGAAAAACATGGCCGCGAAAGAGAAGAGGGCGGTTGCGGCGGCGATGGTGAAAAAGACCGCGAAAGCGAGGGAGGCGATGAAGTTCACGAAATTATTGAAATTGTCGGCAAGCCCGGCGGTTTTCTCTTTTATGGTTTTTTCGTCTTCGGTCTGCTGGAAAACTCTGTGTACGGCCATGGCATTGGTGAACCTTTCGCCGACGAGACTGATATTTCCGTTCGTGGCCCGGCTCAAGAAGAAATCAGTCAGGACTCCGGAGAAATCTATGAACACGCCGGCGATGACCAGACTGAAATTCACCATCAATGCGGCGGCGATGAGTTTCCAGAGCAGTTTTTTCATCGCGTAATTCTGCATTTGAAGGATCGTGGCGAAGGAAATGAGTATTATCACGAAGACGAATCCGAGATTGGCCAGGTCCCTGGTGACTACCCAGCCGGTATTCACAAGACTGTCATTCAATATATGAGAGTTGAGATTGAGGGACCAGTTTACGAGCGTTCCGCCGATGACGACGCCCCAGCTTGCCACCACTCCGATCATGTAAAGGACCGCTCCGGCGACGAATCCGACCACCTGGAGAAGTCCGCCGACCACCCATTCTCCTCCGGTGGCGGCGTTTGCAATTCCGGTCGTAATCAAAAACACCGATGCGATTCCCAGGAGATATTTTTGATGTTTTTTAAAATTCATGATCGATCTTTAATTAATCGGCGGATTTACATTCAGCTGCGGGCAGGATTGGAGCTGAAGTTGGATTCCCGGCATCTGCGATTCTAGTTTCCCCCTGATTTCAGCCAATTCCTCCTGCGATGCGCCCAATTCAGTGACCAGTGACAATATGTCAGATTCTTCGCCATTTGACAGGGTACTTAAAGAAGACCAATCGTCATCTGTCGTGCTGGTGGTCTGATCGATATCGTCGGAAAGCGTGCTCGGCTGCTGGCCTTCAACCTGATCGATGAAGAATTGGTTGTCGGCGAATTTTTCCTGTAATAAGTCGATGATTTCCTGTTCATCGGCAATCTGCTGAACGAGATCGGCCGGATTATTCCTGCAGGCGGCCAGATTAGTCAGGGCGGTGATCAGATTATTCTCATTGAAGATGCTTTGACTGTAAACTCCCGCCAGCTGTAACCTGGTATCCAGGGCGTTTGAATCTCCGTAAATTATCAGTCCGGAATCCTGTGAGAATTTGTAAGTCGCCTTTTCCGCATTGACTGATTTCATGCAGGACTTGAATCCTTCTCCGGTCAATCCGGCGCAAGGAAGAGCCGGATTTATCCTGGTGTCTTTCAAAGATTCGGCGACAGCGCCCTTCAATCCGTCCACGGCGGCTTTAGTCAGGGTATTTATGGAGGCGTTGACGATGGCGGCCAGATAGCTGCTAAGAAGCTTCGATCCGGCGCTGCCCGCTTTCAGGAATGGGACTTTGACCAGCGCTTCGACAGTCGCTTGGGCGGCGACTTCTCCCGGCGTGGTTATAGTGCATTTTTTTGAATATCTATCTTCTTGCCCAAGGCCGGCTTCCGGCGGCAGAGGCCTCCATGGATTTCCAAGGGAGTTGAGGGTGCCGTTGGGATCTTTTTCGATTTTACATTTTTTAAATGAAAGAAATCCTTTTCCGGCCGCCGCTTCGGATGCGGCCGCAGTCACCGCCCGCTGTTCAGCCAGGGATTTTTCATTCATGGCCATGAGCGTTGCGCCGTAGAAATTATTACGCGGTTCCCAGGTCGATTGATAGCCGAGCCAGCTTCCGTTGCGGAAGTCTTCCATGAAGCCGTTTATATTTCCGATGACATCGTTAAGCGTACATCCCGCCTGATTGTCGAATCTTTCCACCGGCAGAAGCGCAAGCTGGACCTGCAGATTGAACGGACCGCAAAGCATGCCGTTGCTTATTTGGCCGGCGAATATTCCGCCCGCCCGGTTGGCTGCATCTTGGAAAAATGCATCCCAGTCATCGACGATCGCCCCTCTTCCCCCGCCTTCGATCCACCTTATCAGATTGGCGACAAGGCGATCCAAAATCGCTTGCCGGAGTATCTCAAAAGCTATCGCCTGGGCTTTTTCATATACTTTCATCCACCAATCTTTCGTATTGACTGTCGTTCTGGTGGTGTTCTCGACTTGCGTTTTGAGACTTCCCGGATCAGTGTTCAATGTCTGGTGAGTGAATGTTATATCGGCTATTCCGACAAACGCTTCCGCCCTGTTGATTTTCAGATTCGGAGACGCCGGCGCGAAAAGCATGGTGAATATCACCAGGCCGGGGATTATTTTGAACTTCAGGAAATTTTTCGGACCGTATTTATGCATGGTTTTATCCGTTGAGGAATTCGATGAAGCGCCTTCCCAAATCGTCAAATTCATCCTGAATTCTGGAAAGTTCCTGGGAGGCAAGTATGGTGGCTACCGGATCATCCTGATAATTTGCCAGCTCTTCAAGAGCCATCTTTTTTTTCGACAAAAGCTCTATCTCTTTTTTATGGAATCCGAGTATGGAGGACGGGGCGGGCGTGTCATAAAAACTCGCGATGGCGAAATCATATCCCGGAATCATATATTTCAGGTCTTCCGGATTAGGATTTTCAGATAAGCTGACACCCCCCATTTTCCCGGATGATTTGGCGATGATTTCTTCGAATCTGTTCACGTAAGCGATTATTGATTCCCTGCTGTTGTCATTGCTGATTTTTATGCGGGATTCATCAACGGAAGATCCGGACCTTTTCCGGTCGAATTTTTTAACCGCGTCAGTAAGGAGCTTTTCGGCTATCTCATCCGGGTCGCTGACAACGATGTTGCTGGAGTCATTGTCCAGGTTATTTTCAGCGATATCCTGCTTGAGGCCGTTTATGAAATTATCCGTGAGGTTTTCGCCGGAGATCAGCGGGTCAGATAAAGAAGCCACCGGGAAAATTTTCGAATCAACGGCGCTTCCGAGACTTTCCACAAACGGAGAGGTTTTCGGAAGATTGGTAGCGGCGGCATTTCCGTCGGTCCGAAGTCCGTTTATGGGATTTTGAATCGCAAAATAGGCCCCGGTGATTCCGAGCCCTAGAATTGCGGTTGCAATTGCTGTTTTAAACATTGAAATGACGCTTATTTTCGTTTAATCCGGGCGGTTTTCACCCCGTATTTGACAAATAAGCATCTGATACTATTATATATGGTTTCCATCCGGCGAAACAACAATATAAGTGTATAACTTATCGGATCGGATGATTATAGGGGCAGAAATCAGGAGAGTTTTTCGGATAAAGAGAGGATTTGCTCAATAGAAAGGTCCTGCGGGCGGGATTTCAGCTCTATTTTAAGGTCTTCCATGGTCTTTTTTATTTTTTCTTCCGGCAGATCCAGTCCGTCCCGCAGATTATTATAAAGGGTCTTGCGCGGTTGTTTGAAAATGATATGAACCAACCGGTAATAATTTCCGATTTTTTCAGATTCCAGATTCTGAATTTCAGATTCCAGCTTAATTACAGCGGAACTGACTTTCGGAGGCGGATCGAAATCTTCAGGCGAAAGAGTGAAAAGTATTTCCGGTTCAGCCCAGATCTGCGTGGCGGCGGCCAGAAGATTCATATCCCCCTGTTTTGCGCAGGCGCGGTCGGCGACTTCCTTCTGTATCATCAGAACCGTGAGCTCCGGCTTATTTTCAAGCTCGCTTATCGTCCGGAGAAGTTTCC
Organism: uncultured Candidatus Saccharibacteria bacterium; assembly: GCA_964355085.1. Taxonomy (GTDB): domain Bacteria; phylum Patescibacteriota; class Minisyncoccia; order UBA6257; family 02-FULL-45-10c; genus REEB48. The sequence goes on along the minus strand of CAYHBW010000006.1, from coordinate 3,162 downwards.
CGGTGATGTAATACGGGATATTGCCGACAATCTTATAATTGCGCAGATTTTCCGTGACGGTCGTAAGGATTTCCAGCGCATCGCCGAGTTCCACTCTTATCTTTTCTTCGGATTGGAAAATTTCCAAAGCGAGATCGCGGTCTTTTTCAATCGCCAGAAATTTCGCTCCGACCCGGTTGCATTCATGGACAATCGGAAAGGTCAGGGCGCCTTTTCCCGGACCGATTTCGATGACCGTCTCCCCTCCATGCAAATCCAAGGCCGCGATCATCTTCCTGATCGCGGATTTATTCTTAAGAAAATGTTGACCTAGAAATTCGGACATAATACGAATAGAGTAATTTTATGCGAACACCGCGAATGTAGTCATTTGAACTTATTATTTATTATTCTTTTGGGCTTCAGATAATGATGACGGAAATCGACTAAAATACCAAGAAGAAGATTGGAAAATTCCAAGTATCTTTTTACTTGATAATAATCTTCTCTGGTTATTATCGGCCGAGCTTTGAGTTCCAAGACGATTTTATTTTCAATTATGAAATCCGCCCTATTTATGTCGTTGCCGGTTTTTGAAATCAATTTTTCCCGCTCGTATTTTATTTTCTTTTCTATAAGAATTTTTTCAATTAAATCACCGTACTGTCTTTCCAGGGCATATCTTCCGAGGATGTCGTGGGTTTTATAGAGTATTCCGCAGATTTGATAGGATAATTCTTTATATATGATGTCCTTGGACATATTTGTGGTGTTCGTATGATTTTATCTTATTCGTATTAACTATTCCAGATAAATGCTTTCATCATCCCAATCCCTGTTTTCTTCGCCGTAACTGCTGACTTTGGTGAATTCTATCAGCTCCGGAGGCAATTCACCCAGAAATCTTGACGGCAAATCATAAAAACTGATGTTCAGATTTTTTCTCGCCCTGGTCATAGCCACGTACATCAGGCGCCGCTCTTCTTCCAGGTCATCGCTTTTTGCCAGCGAGCGGCCATGCGGCAATAATCCCTCATTTGCTCCGACTATGAAAATTCTGTCGAATTCCAGTCCTTTTGCAAGGTGAATGGTCATGAGTTTGACCGCGTTTTCCTGCAGTTTCGGCCGGCCGTCGAGCGAGGAAAGTAGAGTTACCTGGTCCAGAAAATCATGAGGATTATTGAAGCTGGCGGCGAAATGCAGGAGTTCTTTTATGTTTTCTATCCGCTCCTCCGGATTTTTGAAATGAGCGGCCAGATATTCCGTGTAATTTGTCTGTTCAAGAAAATAATTTATGAGTTCGACGATTGTAAGTTCTCCGGCCAGGCGCGGAAGATTTTCCAGAAGGATCGCGCGCGGCGCTTTATTGAAGGTCTTGGTTATGCGTCCGCTTCCCGCCGCATCTTTCGGATTATAGGCATAGCGGAGCGCGGCGACGATGTCCTTGATTTCTTTTCTGGCGTAGAATTTCAATCCCCCGAAAATTTCATAAGTTATTCTGGCGCGGATGAGCGCCTGCTCCAGGGCGCGGGATTGCGCGTTCGTGCGGTAAAGGACGGCGATTTCTTTCAGCGGTTCCCCGGCGCTTAAAGCGGCGGAGATTTTTTCCGCAACCGAATAAGCCTCCTGATCCGCATTCTGGAAAGCTGAAATCCGGATGAGCTCCCCCTCCGGATTTCCGGTCCAGAGATTTTTCTGTTTCTGGAATTTGTTTTTTTTAATCAGTTCGGAAGCGGCCTTGATTATGTTTTTGGTGGACCGGTAATTTTCATCCAGCGTGATCACGGTCGCATCAGGCCAGTCCTTTTCAAAATTGAGGAAATTACGGAAATCTGAACCGCGGAAGGCGTAGATGCTCTGCGCGTCATCGCCGATGACGAAAAGATTCTTGTGATGCATCGCCAGAAGCTTGACGAAAAGGTATTGGTTGGTGTTCACATCCTGGAACTCGTCCACGAGGATATAATTCCAGCGCTTGCGGTATTTTTCCAGGACTTCCGGATTATCCCGGAAAATCCTCACTGTTTTTTCCAGAAGGTCGTCAAAGTCAAAAGCGTTGCTTTTCAGTAGGGCTGTTTCGTATTTTTGGAATACTGAACCGATTATCTGTTCGTATCTTCCGCTTTCCATATATTCATCGAGGTCCAGAAGATTGTTTTTGATTCTGGAAATTTCAGCGATCACGGCGTAAGGGCTGAAGCGGTCGCCGGAAAGATTCATTTCCTTCATTATGTTTTTTATCAGACTGGAAGAATCTTCGTCGTCAAAAATGGTGAAAAAAGAAGTGCGGCCGGCCAGAGCCGATTCCTCCTTGAGAATCCTGACCCCGAGGGAATGGAAGGTTCCAATGAAGGGAATCATGGATCCGGAATCGGGTATCCCGGGTTCCTGGAATTTTTTATTCCATAATTCATTATTCATGATACGCGACTTCATTTCCTTCGCCGCTTTATTTGTGAAGGTTATGGCTATGATGCTTTTCGGATCAACTCCTTTCTCCAGAAGATAAAGAACCCGACTGGTCAAGGTTTTGGTTTTTCCTGATCCGGCTCCGGCGGCAATTAAAAGCGGACCGTCTTTATGGTGGACGGCTTTATGTTGTGTATCACTTAATTTATTGAGATTGGGATTGTTTGCCGGCATCTTTTTCAGAAAATTTAAATTTTAAAGGCTCAATTTTAAAAAATACTCATTTCTTTTTGGTAATTGCAGAAAATATAAGCACTAATTCATTGACTTCTTTCCATAATAGGCGGCAATCATCTGATTTATCCGGACTTGCTTTCGCGATCATTCTTAGCCAATGCTTAGTTTCGCGCGCCTCTTTTTTGCAGATTGACGCCTTATGCAAAAAGTCTTTTTTCGATTCCGCTCCGTTAGCTTCCATGTAATTGGCGCCGACGCTCGTACCCGATCTGACTATCTGTTTCACCAAGACCATATTTATCGAGTTTCTTGCCAATGATTTTGCAAAGGAGATGATGTCTTCACCGAATTTAGCAATCCGCTCTTCCAAGTCGTATATTTTACCGGATTTTTCCTTCTTCATCTTTTTATAATTTTATTTTTAAAATTTGAGCTTATCGTAGCATAAGAAAAATTCTTATGCTATTATATTTGTATTATTGATATCTTACGACAACAACTGAATAACTGGAAGATATTGCTTGATTTTTTGAAAGA
>CAYHBW010000005.1:4629-45947 GCA_964355085.1 uncultured Candidatus Saccharibacteria bacterium | reverse complement strand
GGCGCGCTTTATTTCTTCAAGGAAAAATATGCGGATAAGGTCAAAGTTTATTTTGCGGGTCATGATTTGGAAACGGCTTTCAGTAAGGAATTTTGCGGTGGACCTCACGTAACGAACACGCTCAAGGTTGGCAAATTTAAAATTGCGAAACAGGAAGCTGTCGGGGCGGGAGTCAGGCGCATTCGAATTGCAGTAGATTAAAAGTCCGCCCAATAAAAAATAGCAGAGTATCTGCGCAAGGATTGAGCAGTATTTTAAATGCAGTCAGTTTTTATCTTATTGATTAGCATGAACCGAGAGAATCTTCATTGGGAAAGTAGAGGTTAACGGCTCTGACTGGAGCCGTTTTTTATATTGTATTTTGTTCTGTTAATTGCTATTATATTTTTGTTCATTGATAGATATTGAAAGGTGGCGGTTTTATGAATTTACTGATCGCTCAACTCGTTGTCTTCTATGGTCTGATTCTTTTTCTAGCAGTTGCGTATTTGAAAGATTATTTCAAGTATAAAAAGTTAAAAATTGATTGGCAGGGCAAAGAAAAAACTATTTATTATTTCATAAAAGAAGATCTTTCTCCTGGCGGAACCAGGATGGATTGCTATGTTACTGATTCCTGGCTTTTGTACCTTACCATGTTTTCTTATGTCCGGATTAGCTTGGATAGCGGAAGGGTAGAATATGTCCATATTCGGATTTCCGGATTAAGATCAGTTATTGAAAAAAGCTGGATAAGAGATTTGATACTTAAGCTACCGAAGAAATTGGATCCATTGGTGGCGATTAAGGTTTTAGAAAAACCAAATCCAGATTTTACCAGCTGGCAAAGAGATTCTGCGTTTAAGGATTTGACGTACCCGGAGAACAGAGCTTTTCAGAAAATAGTTGATCAACTTCCGGAAGTCTTGAATTCCAGGGCTCCGTCTGAAATTATCAAAAGTCTTCCTGAAAATAAATCGGCTCGATAGAGCCGATTTTTTATTTGCTTATTTTAAATTTTTAAGTTATTTGCCTTTTTAAATTTTTGTGTTATTTTAAAAACAGTTCAGAGAAAATCAAATAAAGGGGATCATGAAACAGGCGCTTTTAGTTTTCGGCTTGTTCATGGCTGGTACCGGCTGTTCGTCGGCGAGTTCCGGTCCTAAAACCGTCACTGTTTTTACGGATGAATTTTCCAAGCAGAATCTGGAATATCTGCATGCTTCCGCGGAACAAATTTTGAATCTCGTGAATCTGAATTTTTCCAAGGAGGACATCAGATCAAGTTACGATTTGGTTAAGATTAAATATCGGGATATTCGTCCGCATGAGCGTTTTGAGCGGTTCTGGCCGATTATCGGTTTTTTGCTGGAAGAAGCAAGACAGGAGATTAATCCGGCTAATTCCGCCAATTCTGAGGTGATAATTTTTCTGACCGGCAGATTGAGGTTTGGGACCTGTTTGGCGTTTACCAAATATGAAATTTTCACCGAACCGACCAAAAGCGGGGAATATGCCCAGTTTTTAGGTGGCTATGAGAATCTAGTCATGAATGGCGAAGGGGTCATCGTGATGGGCACTGATACTGATGATAAAGATCCGGATGGCGCACAGAGACTTGCGCTGCTGCTGATGCATGAACAGTCCCACCTGTACGGCGTCGGCCATGTTCAGGATGAGGATTCAATCATGTACCGGCGTTCAGACTTGATCATCAGCGGCGACTTCAATAAAGCTAAGCTTGATCTCCACTCAAAGCGGCGCCTTCAGGGAATTTTGGATTCAATGACTCATAAGTGAGTCATTTTTTATATCCGGAATAGCGTAAAAACAGCATTATTTAAGCCATTTTTTGTGCTATACTGTATGTAGGTGAAAATCCACGATAAAGTAATACACATATTCTCACAATTGTTTTTAAAAGGTGATAAGTATGTAGTGATTGAACTGCTGAATCATTACATACAGGTCACTGTTCTTAGAACCGACTTCAAAACCAAACAAATAACCGTTACACGCGCTTTTTGCGAGGAAATCACGGAATTCAACGCGGTCTCGGCATTCAAAACAGTCAGAAAGATTCTGAAAAAGATAGGCGGGCTGAAAAATCACAAGATAATATTCAGCTTGGATTCCCTGTTCGCGACTTCGATGTACTCGTCGATTTCTTTGGTGAGGACTAATCCGAAAGATATCATAGATGAGGCGGATCTGGATAACCTTATTTCGCAGGCGATCTGGAGATTTTTCGACAAGCATCGCTTCAAGGTCGCCCAGAAAATGGGCGTGGATGAAGTCGATGTGCTTCTGACCGATGTCCGCATCCGCGACATCCGCATCGACGGGCATAGGGTCGTGAATCCGATAGGTTTCAAGGCGAAATCCGTGGAGATATTTTTTAGCCAGACTTTCGTCACTCGGGAGTTCATGCGCGAGCTTCGGGATGTCGTTCCGAAGGAAAACATAGTGCTCATGATCGAGGCGGGAACGGCCTTGTCCCATGTCATATCCCATGTCAGGGGCGATGCTGATTTTTTCATAGCCAATCTTTTCCCGGATCATACTGCGGTCTTCGCCGCATCCAGGCAGAAGTTCGCCCATCACGACAGATTCGATTGGGGAGGGAATGACCTGAAAATTTTCCTCGGAAGGTATTTCCGGCTCGATCAGGGAACGGCCGATCTCGTGATTTCAAATTATATGAACGAAAACACCTCCGGAACTTTCACAAGGAAGTTTGAAACGATGCTTTCGCAGGAGCTGAACGTGTTCGCCAACGGAATTGAATCCCTGGTCGGCGATGAATCAGCGGATGTTTATCTGAATCCGTTCTTCAATCTTCCGCAATTGGTTTTTTCTGAAAAATTCCAGAACCGCTTCGAAAAACCGGTGAAATTGCTGCCTTTATCCACAAATCTGATTACCGAAAAGCTTGGTTATAAGCTACAATGTAAGACATCGGCGGAAGTGCGGAATCCGTTAATGCTGTTGGGAGTCGTGCTTGAGCTCACCCTTCTTCCGCAAAATGACACCATGAGCCATCTGGCGAACCGGAGAGTGCGGTGGCTGGTGACATAAGGGCTTACTCTGAATTTTAGAGCGTAGCGAATAAAATTCAGCTAGTAAACCTTACCCCGTTAGATAATCGATATATAAAAGCAATGAAAGAATTTAAAAATTGTACAAAGATTTTTACCCTAAGCAATATTTGGTTTGTATCTAATGGGGTGCTCGATTCTGTTGATGAATTTTCATCGTCCACAGACTCGAAAATTCATACATAATCGGCATGAAAAAAATCACAGTAAGCAAAAGCGATGAAGTGGCGGTCATCGTGGAAAAGATGATCGAAGCGGAAGACGGCGAAATTACTTTAAGTATTCCGCGTTTTTCCCATATTTCCGAATCCTTGAGCAATTTCTATCTTTTGAAAAGGGAGGCGGACGCTTTAAGCAAAAAGATTTCCGTCGAATCCATCGATGACCGGGTGATCGAACTTGCGGAGATGAGCGGTCTTATCGGCACGAACCCGTTTTTCGCGAAAAATAAAAGGCAGTTTTCCGATATCGTCGCCCCATCCAAGGCCGGAGTGAAATCCGCTTCGCAAAAAGTCCGCGTGGGAAAGCTTGTGAAGAAGCCGGTTGAAGTCCAGATTCCTTCCGTTGAACCGGAAGATCATGAAGAAGTCCGTCCGATTTTAAGGAAATTGCCGGTGGAGGAATATCCCGCATCAGCTCCGCAGAAAATAAATCCGTTGTCTTTCCGGGCTCCGAAGATTACCTTGCCGAGCATATCGGTTCCGGAATTCGAATTCAACAGGAAATGGATCAATTTTTTGGTCGTCATAGTGGCGCTTTCAGGATTCGGATATGCGGCCGCGACGTTTTTGCCGAGCGCGGAAGTCAGGATAATTTCCATCAAGAAGGAATGGAACTACGGCAGTTCGATAGTCGTAGACAAAGCGGCGGTTTCAGACTTGAAGGAAATGAGCGTGCCGGGACAGGTTTTCAGCGAGCCAGGCAATGAAACGAAGAAATTTCCAGCAACCGGACGGAGGCAGGTGGAAAAGCATGCTACCGGCCTGATCGTTGTCTATAACAGCTACAGTTCCGACGCCCAGCAGTTGGTTGAAAAGACTCGTTTCATGGCTCCGGACGGAAAGCTTTTCAGATTATCGAAGACCATAACGGTTCCGGGCGCGAAAATAGTCGACGGCAAAATAGTTCCTTCCAATATAATCGCCGATGTCGTCGCCGACGGCGCAGGGCCGGATTATAATATCGGTCCGGTGAAATTGTTCACAATCCCTGGATTCAAGGGATCTCCAAAGTACCAGTCTTTTTACGGAGAATCGACATCCGATATGGCCGGAGGATTCATCGGCGAAGTCGCTTACCCGACTTCGGATGACATGATTAGGGCGAAAACCGCGGCCGGATCGGATCTGGAGTCGGCATTGAATGCGAAGCTTCTGATGCAGGTTCCCAAAGAGTTCAAGATTTTGGATGGCACGCGCACTTATCGCGTGGTCAGCCAGAAGGCCGATGAAGAGGCGGATGCCGACGGTAATTTCGGAGTGCTGACCGAAGGAAGATCGACGATAATCGCATTCAGGGAATCTGATCTGGAGGATCTTCTCCTTAAGAAATCCCTATCCGAAGAAACTGAAGATTATGAGGTGGACAGCCATACTCTGGAATACGGAGTCGCCAGGGTGGATTTTGACAGGGGTCTCATGACTTTCCCGGTTGATTATAAATCCGTTTTGGCAAGAAAAATTGACGCTGATTCCCTGAAGGAAAAGATCGCCGGAAAGTCGGAATCTGAACTGAAACAGATGGTATTCGAATTGCCCGGACTTGAAACCGCAACGATATCATTATGGCCATTCTGGGTAAAAACCGTTCCCGAACAGCTAAGTAAAATTACGGTAGTAGTGGAGTAATTTTAAATAATCATATTTTAAAAATGCGGGAAAGGATCGGAAAACGGGAGTTTTCTGTCGCGGAAGCAGCGAGCGTAGATGCGCGAAGCGTATCGTTAGCGAGCGTTGAAACCGAGGGGTTTCAAAGAGCGAAACGATTTCTGGGTTAAGACTGTACCGGAAAAACTTTCAAAGATTACGGTCATTGTTGAATAAACAAACGCCTTCACGGGGCGTTTTTTAATATTCACATTCATAGTTGACTTTTTTCAACCTTTAGTGATATACTATTAAACATTGATTATTGACTGTCATATCAGTGTCTAATACCAACGACTCCGAAAAAGGCAATATTAAGCTTGACGCAGTTGTCGAAGAGGCCCTTCCGGCCGCTTCGTTTCGTCTTAGGACGCGCGAAGGGAAGGAAATTCTTGGGCATCTTTCCGGAAAAATGCGCATGAATCATATCAAGATATTGCCGGGGGACAGGGTTACGGTTGAAGTGACGCCTTATGATGACGCCCGGGGCAGAATAATCAGGAGACTCTAGGAAGAAGTTAATCAGTTCGTTAGTTGAGTAGTTGATTTGGAAGAGTTGATCAAAAAATAATCGAATTAACAAATTCACAAAGTAACCAACAACCAAAATGAAGGTCCGGTCATCGGTAAAAAAAGTTTGCAAGGACTGCAAAGTGGTTCGCAGAAAGAACCGCGTTTTTATCGTATGTAAAATTAAAAAGCACAAACAGCGCCAGGGATAGATGGCAAGAACGAAGAAACGGAGAAACAACATACAACAAAGAACGACACACAACACAAATTTATGAGAATAATCGGAATCAATTTGCCGGATAATAAGAGAGTGGATATCGCCTTAACCTACCTTTACGGAGTCGGGCGCACTTCCGCGGTCAAAATTCTGAATGCCACGAAAATCGATCTCGCCAAGCGCGCAAAAGATCTGACCCAGGACGAAGTCAGCCGTATCAAGGAATATCTTGAAAAGAATTACAAGGTGGAAGGCGAACTTCGCCAGGCCATCAAGCAGAACATCGCTTTACTGAAAGATTTGCAGTCATATCGCGGAATCCGCCATATGCGCAGGTTGCCGGTTCGCGGTCAGCGGACTAAGACCAATTCCAGGACTGTCCGCGGCAACGTCCGTAAGACGGCCGGAAGCGGTAAGAGAAAGACTGATCTTAAATAACACCTGACATCTAATCACTAATTACTAAAAAATCATGGGAAAGAAAAAAGTCATAAAACAGACAGGTGAAGAGGCCTTGAAGGAAACCGCGAAAGTCGAGGCCGCTTTGGTGAAGACCGGCGGAAAGACTTCCGGCAAACAGCTCATGAAGGGAGCGGTTTATATACGGGCGACTTTCAATAATACCATCATCACCGTCACTGACGCGGCCGGGAATACCATCACCTGGGCTTCCGCCGGATCTCTTGGGTTCGCCGGGCCGAAAAAAGCCACTCCTTTTGCCGCTTCCAAAGTCATTTCCGCGATCGCGGAAAAGCTTAAGAAGACCGGACTTTCCAGTGTTGATGTATTCGTCAGCGGAGTGGGAAGCGGACGCGATTCCGCCATCCGATCTCTCGCGAATCAGGGCTTCAATATCACTTCAATCCGCGATTTGACCCCGATTCCTCATAACGGTCCTCGTCCGCCGAAAGTGAGACGCGTATAATTTCTAAAACCTAACTACTAACACCTAAAACCTGTTCATATGTTCAATACCAAAGAAAAAGTAGAAAGAAAGTTGGGAGTGAAGCTTTTCCTCAAAGCGCATCGTTGTAATTCTCCGAAATGCGTCCATCTTCGCAAGGGTTATCGCCCGGGTCTTCATGGGCAGGCGCGCCATGCGACCACTGAATTCGGACAGCTTTTGAATGAAAAGCAGAAGATCAAGGCGAGCTACGGTCTCCGAGAGGGACATCTTCAGAAAGTTTTCGATACGGCCTTGAAAAATCCGGGCAATACCGGAAGCGTTATAACCCAGCTTCTTGAAAGGCGGCTGGATAATACGATTTTCCGCCTCGGGCTGGCTCCGTCCCGTTCCGTCGCAAGAAATCTCATCAGCCACGGACACATCATGGTGAACGACAGAAAGCACAATATTTCTTCCTATGTGGTTGAAATCGGAGACAAGCTTTCCGTCCGCCCGCAGTCCAAGGACGACGCATCTTTCAAAAAGTTATCGGAAACTCTTAAAAACTACGAAGCTCCGGTCTGGCTTCGTCTGAACAAAGAGAAAATGGAAGGCGAGGTCGTTTCCTTGCCGAAGGATTTTGAAGTCCCATTTGACGTCAACATGGTCGTTGATTACTACTCAAAATAAATTATAAATTAATCGCAGCTTACATCAGATAACTGGCGGACCTAAGATTGAAATGGCAATCGCAGGACGTCGTAAGTCATAAGTTGTAGCTGTATAAAATACCATGCAATTCGCATATTTAAGTGAGTCGGTGACAATTAAGAAAGTTTCCGAAACCGGAAACGAAGGTGTTTTCGAGGTGGAAGGTTTGTACCGCGGTTATGGAATAACCATGGGCAACGCTCTGCGCAGGGTGCTTTTTTCATCCTTGCCTGGCGCGGCCGTAACCCAGTTCAAGATTAAGGGAGTCGGGCATCAGTTCTCGACAATCCCGGATGTTTCCGAGGATGTAGTTGAAATCGGTCTGAATCTCAAGAAAGTCCGTTTTCGTGCCCACAGCGACGAACCGCAGGTTCTCACCCTTAAAGTGAAGGGCGAAAAAGTCGTCACTGCTTCGGATGTCGAACTCAATTCCGATGTCGAGCTTATAACTCCGGATGCGGTCATCGCGACCTTGTCCAGCAAGTCAGCCGAATTGGAAATGGAAATCACCGTGGAGCGCGGCCTCGGTTTCGTTCCGTTGGAATCCCAGAAATCCGAGAAGCTTCCGATCGGAACCGTCGCACTTGATGCGGCATTTTCTCCGGTCATCAAAGCGAATTTCACGGTTGAAAACATGCGCGTAGGCGAGAGGACCGACTACAACAAGCTGGTCATCGCCATCACCACTGACGGCAGCATCACTCCTTCTTCCGCTTTGCATAAATCCGCCAATATCCTCAAGGATCACTTTGATAAAGTCTCCCAGGTTGAGGTCAAGGAGTTCGAGGCCCCGGCTTCCGAAGAAAAGAAAGAAACCAAGAAGAAATCGGCTAAAAAGAAGAAATAATATGCCACGTAAATTCGGAAAATTGCGGGGACGGAGGATTTCTTTCCTGAAGACCCTTGCAAACAACTTAATAATGAAGGAAAGGATGCAGACTACCGATGCGAGAGCGCGGGAGATGCGTGTTATCGTTGAAAAGCTCGTCACCCTCGCCAAAAAGCAGAATCTCGCAAGTCTCCGCCTTCTCCTTTCCCGTCTTCCGAAAGCGGCTGCGATGAAACTTTACTATGAAATCGCTCCGAAATATCAGAACCGCGCGGGAGGGTATCTCCGCATAAACAAGATGGCGAAGCGCAGGAAGCGTGATGCAGCCATGCAGTCGGTAATCGAATTCGTATAAAAATATATGGAATATAATATTGACGCCACAAATAAAAAGATAGGAAGATTGGCATCGGAGATCGCCGGTCTTTTGCAGGGAAAAAATTCCCCATATTACGAACCTCGCCTTGCCGGCAGCGGTAAAGTTTTGGTGACTAATGTCAAAGATGTGGCGATTACTGGAAACAAGCTGACCCAGAAGAAATTCTACCGCCATACCGGTTATATGGGTCATCTTCGTGAAACTACACTTGAGCAGGCGATGGCAAAGGATCCTGCGAAAGTTCTCCGTCACGCAGTCGAAAGGATGCTTCCCAAGAACACATTAAGACCGAAGCGCATGCTCCGTCTTGTGATTAAATAGATTGAATTTTACTAAAACCTAATCACTAAAAACTAAAACCTACCCAAAGTATGCCTCCAAAAACAGAAATAAAGAAAAAAGCCGCTCCAAAAACAGCGAAGACAGAATCCAAGATCAATACTCCGGACCGTTATTTTGAAGCCAAAGGAGGAAGGAAGACTTCCGTGGCCCGCGTCCGCTTGTTTGCCAAAGGGCATGGCGTGACTGTAAACGGAAAAGAGCTTAAGCAGTATTTCCCGGAACTTGACCTTCAGGAGACCGTCCGCAGGCCGCTTGTCGTCATGAGCGTTGAGCAGGGAATGGGCGTAACCGCCAAAGTGAACGGCGGAGGATTGAGGGGTCAGGCGGAAGCAATTTCACTCGGCATCGCCCGCGCTTTGACTCTGTTCGACGGTGAAATGAGAAAACGGCTCCGTCAGGAAGATCTTCTTACCCGTGATTCCCGCGCAGTTGAAAGAAAGAAATACGGTCTTAGAAAGGCCCGCAGAGCCCCGCAGTGGGCGAAGCGTTAGCGAGAACATTGCGGAGAATCACTCCGTATCGGAAGGCAGAAAAATCCCGCTTACGCGGGATTTTTCGTTGGAAACCGAGGATGTCCAAGATTGTGGGTCGGAGTGATTCGCAGAGTCGGGCTAAACGCTAATCTCCGATTGGCATCGCCCGTACAAAAACCCCGCGAAAGCGGGGTTTTTGTTTCAGGGCGAAGCGCTAGCGAGAACATTAAGAATTCTTGATTGACATAATTGGAATAACTGTGCTATAATATATTCAGTATTTTATCATTGTGGCCATAGCCGAAAAATCTTTGGAGTCCGTAAGCTGGCGGAGAGATTTTTCGGCTATGGCCAATGTGAGTTTCTTGGTCAAGCCTTTTCTCGCGGGAAGCGAGAGTCGTTCGGCTAACAGCCGAAGGAGACAAAAGAGATGAAATATTCGGAAATGACGTGGGGGAGGATGGAGGCGATCATCAACAAGCTCGGCGGAGAAAATGGCGTGGACCTTTTTCTCCGCGGAGAACTGACGGTTTCCGCACCGACCCGCCAGTGGCGCGAAGAGAACGGAGTGATCTACTTCTCCGTTACCTCCGACGGTACGACCGGCAAGGACTGGATCAAGCGCTTGGAAGGCAATGGTTTCCGCGTCGAAGACTATGCCAAACAAGTGCTCCGCTCGCCAGACTTCAAGCCGACCTCCGGTGTTACCACCGAAGTCGCCGTGCTCAAAGGCGAGCTCTTCACCGACAAGGACCGGATCACGGACAAGATCCGCGCCGAGGCCGACAAGCGCAAGCTGTCCAAGCCGAACGCCGAAGTCGCCTGCCTTATCCGCGAGAAGTTCACGGACAAGGACTTGGAAGCCATGGGTCTGCGGTACATTGTTGTCATGCACGATCCAATCAAGAATTCCTTCGACGATTTGTACTTGCTGTTCGCGTGCCGTAGCGGCGATGGTCGATCGATGGCTGCAGACTGCATCTTCCCTGGTGGCGGGTGGGTTAGCGGCAGTGGGTTCGCGTTCGCCGTGTCGTTCTCCTGATACGGGCAAGTAAGTGTCTTGATCCTGAAAAGCCCCATCCCGATTTGTCGGGATGGGGCTTATTTTTATATGTTTATTTTATAAAGATTTGAATTTTTTAGGATGTAGAGTTCCTCGTTTTCCGCATCATATTGGAATTTATCCACGCCATCGTCTATTTTCTGGAGATTGATCGGCGGCATTCCATTCGCTTCGAGTAGATAGGCGGCGTTCGGATATTGCATGAAGATATGCGCCGCGTCCGCATGCCAGGCGAGTGATCCCTCGTCAGCGATACTTAGTCGGAGTACTTCAGTTTTAGGATCGTCCAAAAGCTGATATTTTTTCCCGAAAGTATGAATGACGAGTTCGTTGTTAAAAGTTGTGAAAGCCAGTTTCAGATATCCCGGGGCAAAGAAAACAGCGCGGGCGTTGTTGGCCAATAGTTTGGTTTCAAGATTATTCCTGCTGGTAATAAGCAATCTCCCGGAATCGCTTTTTATCAGAAAATAAGTTTCCGCATCGTTGAAGATCATTTCAGCCGGATCGCCGATTGGAAGACTCGGCGTCAAAGTTGCTGTCTTGCCGGAGGACCAGCTGAATAGCCCGGTCTTATTGGAAAACAGGATTTCGTAACTGTTTCCCGCATAGGCGGATATCGGCGCGGAAGAGATGACGGAAAGCGTGGATGATTCGGAGTCCAGCAGATACAGGCCGTTATCAGTATGGATTATGAATGAGTCATCATGTCCCGGTTGAAAGGAGGCATGTTTTACTGGTGTACGTTCTTTTGCGGCAAGTTCCGCCTTTCTGGCGTTTGAAAACATCAGTGTCAGATTCAGGGCGCTCCCGGGACTGTTCAGGTCGACAAGATAATAATTCCCTTCGTTTTTTGAGATGACTGCGGAAGCGTCATCTGACCAGGAAATTATCTGTGTTCCGGGTATTTTGTATGATCCGGAAAATAATTCTCCTGATTTCGTCCCGGTGATTATCTGCCCGGATTTTTCCCAGAAGCCGGAGATATTTTTCCTGATTGGATTTTCAAGTATGAGTTTTTCCGGAAGTAGTATGATCGGCTGGATTTCCGTGACCAGCGAAGGATAAACCGGAATTTCTTTGGTCCAGACCTGATGATTTTCCCGACTGACCGTGGCCAGATAATTTTTCGGAAAAAGATTCGGAGCGAGATAGGTCGAGCGTAGGAAACTTGGGCTGAATTCGACGCCTATTTTTTCCATGAAAAGAGTCGATCCATCAGGAACTTCTTCGAAATAAATCCCTCCGAGTTTGTTTATGGTGAATGTTTCCGGATCGAATCTCCACCCGTTTGAATAAAAGACCGCCGAAACAGCGATTATGAAAAATAAAGCGGTCAAGCAATAAAAGAGTATGTTGCGGGTGCGAAGTGTCATTGAAATGGTATATCATTACAATATAAGTTGTATGCGTTTTATTATCAACGGAGGAAAATCTTTGTCAGGAACCATACAGGTCATGGGTTTTAAAAATGCAGCGACGCCGATCATCGCCGCTACAGTTCTGACCAGACAGATTTGTGTTCTGGAAAATGTCCCGAAAATAACCGATGTCCTCAAGTTGCTTTCTATCCTGGAAAAAATGGGATCAAAACAACGCTGGATAGGCGATCATGTTTTGGAGATAGATAATTCTGCCCTGAAACTCCGTGCCTTGGAGGGAGATGAGGTGTCGCAGATAAGATCATCAATTCTTTTGATCGGCCCGCTTCTTGCCAGATTCGGAGAAGTGGAATTCGTAACTCCTGGCGGATGCAAAATCGGGAGCCGGCCGATTGATACGCACATCGAAGCTTTTGCCGACCTTGGCGTAAAAGTGGATTATCATGAAAGCGAGGGGCGGTATCGGATGACTGCTTCGGAAAAAATAGGTGGAGAGGCCCTCGGTCGTAGCCCTATGGGTGAGACTTGGCTCAAGGAATTCAGCGTCACTGCTACGGAGAACGTGCTTATGCTGGGATCAAAATATCCGGTTAAAATCCGTTTAGCTGCCATTGAACCGCATGTTTTCGATCTGGTGAATTTTTTGAATAAGCTCGGCGCAAATATCCGTTCAGCCGAAGCGCATAGTTTTGAAACTGCTCCTGCGGGCGAAACCGGCGGAAAGATCGGGTATCGGATAATGAACGATCCGATTGAGGCCGGAACTTTTGCGGTTCTTGCGGCCGCAACCCGGAGCGATATCCGAATTCTCGGAGTTGATGCGAAGTATTTGGAAGCGCCGCTAAGAAAACTTAAAGAATTCGGAGTGCGGTTCGAGTTGAAGGGGGATGTTCTGGAAGTTTTCGGAACAAAATCCAAACTTTCCGCCACGCGGGTGCAGACAATGCCGTATCCCGGACTTCCGACCGATCTTCAGGCGCCGTTCGGCGTGCTGGCCACGCAGGCGCAGGGCGCTTCTCAAATTTTTGACACCATGTATGAAGGTAGATTAAAATACATTGATGAGCTCAAAAAAATGGGAGCTGATGCGGTCATACTGGATCCGCACCGGGCGCTCATAAGCGGCCCTTCCGTGCTTCACGGCGCTGTCATTGACAGTCTGGATCTGCGGGCCGGCGCGACCCTCATAATCGCGGCTTTGACCGCTGACGGTCGGACTGAACTCGGAAATATCGAGCAGATCGACCGGGGATACGAAAATCTTGATGAGCGCCTGAAAAAACTCGGCGCCTCAATTGAACGGATTGCTTAATTCCTAAAACCTAACACCTAAAAACTAAAACCTACCCAAAATGTTTACCCGAAAAATAGGCATCGATCTCGGAACGGCGAATACGATTGTTTTTGTTCCGGGCAGGGGATTCATAATCAACGAACCGACCATCGTGGCTTTGAGCTTGCCGGATAACGGCGTGCTGGCTGTCGGTAAAGAAGCGAAAGACATGGTCGGCAGAACTCCGGGTGACATCGCCGCTTATCGTCCGTTGAAGGACGGAGTTATCGCCGATTATTACATCACCAAGGCGATGCTCAAATATTTCATCGCCAAGGCCGTCGGACGCTTTAATATTATCAAGCCCGATCTGGTCGTTTCCGCCCCTGCCGGCATTTCTCCAACTGAAAGGCGCGCCATCATGAACGCAGCCAAGGAAGCCGGCGCCAAAGAGGCCTACATCGTCAAAGAACCGCTTCTGGCGGCACTCGGGGCGGGTATTCCGATCAATTCCCACTCCGGTAATATGATCATCAATATCGGCGGCGGAACTTCCGAAGTGGCCGTGATTTCGCTCGGCGGAATTGTCGCCTGGTCCAGCTTGCGCGTAGCCGGAAATAAATTCGATCAGGCGATAACGGATTACATAAAAAAGAAATATTTTCTCCATATCGGGGAGCAGACCGCCGAACTGATCAAGATAGAGATAGGGTCCGCGCTTCCTTCAAAGGAGAGATTGGAAATGCGGATCCGCGGACGCGACATCGCTTCCGGATTGCCGAAAGACATAATCGTCAATTCCAATGAAGTCGCCGAGGCCCTGAATCAGCATCTTTTGGATATCGCCGCATCCGTAAAGAACGTTTTCAATGAAACCCCGCCTGAATTGGTGGCGGACATAATGGAAAAAGGAATCATCGTATCCGGCGGCGGCGCCCAGCTCCGCCATATCAATGAATTTTTCCGCCAGATGACCGGCGTGGAGACTTACATCGCCGAAGAGCCGATTTTCTGCGTAGCTAAGGGAGCTGGCATCATCTTGAATCATTTGGATGTCTATAAGAGAACTCTTTTAAATAAGAGATAGATGTCTTATAAAATAATTCAGAAACTCTGAAAAAATAAATTTAAAATTTGAATTTTATAATTTAAGTTTTCATTCATTATGTTAGCGGGCCATCAACAGTTGGTAAAAGACTTTAAGCAATTGACTAAGTCGGATAGATTGTCGCACGGCTATATTTTTTTCGGAGATCCGGAAGTCGGGAAGTTCCATTTCGCCAAGCACCTGGCGTATTTTTTGGAAACCGGCGAATTCGAGATATCGGAAAGGCCGCTTCAGGATGCGCTGATTTTGAATGACGCAACGGGAATCGATGCGATGAGGAATCTGAAGAATTTCCTTTGGCAGAAGCCGAATTTGTCCAGTAAAAGGTTGGTTGTGATAAATGATTCCGAAAATCTTACGGACGAAGCGCAGAATGCTATCCTCAAGATAACCGAAGAGCCGCCGGAGAACGCTCTCCTGATTCTCATAGTCAATCAGACAGATAATCTTCTCCCGCCGCTTCTTTCTCGTTTGCAGAAGATTCATTTCGGTCGTTTAAGCGATGATGAAATGCGGGAATTCCTAGAATTCCGAATTCCGAATTCCGAATTCCGGAACATTGCTTCAGTTTTCGGCCGCCCGGGCAGGGCGGTCCGTTTGAGTTCCGGCGGAAGCGCCGCTGATATGGGAAAATATGCCGTACAGTTTTTAAATTCTTCCGGCCCGGCCCGTTCCGGTCTTATAAAAGATTTGGTCGAGTCCCAGAAGGAAAATCCGGAGATCCTCGACATATTCTTTGAATCTTTGATTTTGATGCTCCGGAAGGATCCGATCAAAAATGCCGGAGTTCTACGGGATGTAACGCATAGATTATTTCTGATAAAAAGCTATAATACAAATAAGAGGTTGCAGTTGGAGGCAGTGGGATAGTAAATTTGTTATTTAGTGGTTAGTGACTTGGATGCTATGGCGAGTTGACTGACCTAATTAACAAATTACCAATCAACAAATTAACTAAAATGGACAAAGCATTTACAATATTCATAGTCGTTCTGCTTGCCGGTATTCTGTTGTATTTTTTACCGTACGTTTGTACGTTCTAGGTAGAATCTAGAATTTAGTATCTGGTAGCTAGAATACAGGTTGCAAAATAAATTTAATTTTTATGGAAATTAAAATACTGGAATCAAAATTGAGGGCGGCTTTAGATAATCTTAAAAATGAATTTCAGACGATCCGCAGCGGCCGGCCTTCGCCGAGAATGGTGGAAGATATCAAGGTTGAAATTTACGGCCAGCAGATGCCGGTCAAGTCTCTCGGATCGATTTCTGTCGTTCCTCCGCGGGAGATCAACATCATGCTTTGGGACAAGTCCGGAGTAGCCGCTGTCGGCAAGGCGGTGGAAGATGCTCTCAAAGTCACGGCCAATACCGATGGCGCGCTTATCCGGATCAATCTTCCTTCGCTGACTGATGAGAGGAAAAAAGAATTTGAAAAACTTGTCCGCAAAATCGCCGAAGAGGCGAGAATCCGCGTCCGCGGATCCCGTGAGGACGCCAATAAGGAAATAAAAGCCGAAGAGGCCGGCGGACTTTCCGAAGATACCGCCTTCAAGCAGAGAGAGGCGGTTCAGAAAGCTGTCGACGGAGCGAATAAGGAAATAGAATCGATATTGGACGGCAAGATAAAGGAAATAATGGAATAAAAATATCCCCCGACTTGCGTCGGGGGATGTGTTTTAGTTTTTGTAATTCGGCTTCTGTTTTATTGACCGGACGAATACGGAAGCGGGTCCGCCGGCGCAGGATATCAGAACCGCGATCACTTCGTCGATGTTTCTTTCGTGCCGGACTGATTCTATCCTGTCCAGCCCGGTGCCGGGATCTTTCTTTCTGCTGATGATTTCATTGAGATGGATTCTTGACGCGTCATATTCTATCCATCCTTTTTTTATCCCGATCAGCCGGTCCTTGTCTTTGCAGAGCAGGAAAATATCGCACTCTCCGGATTTCGGGAGATCCTTCAGCCATTCCGTATCCGGAATCTTACTCGAGCTAGCGGTTCTTCTGATGACCCTGACTTCCGGAAGATTTTCAAATTCTTTCAGGGTAATCTCCTTTATGTCGGACTCAACTATCTGCATGGTCTGTTTTATGGCCGGAAATTCATTTTTCCCTGTTTGGCGGAAAATTATCCCTATGTGCACGATTTTTCCGTCTGTGCTGATCCTGCCCCAGGGGACGCACAGTTCTTGCCCGGTTTTTAAAAGTACTTTTATCTCATAGCCGGTGATCGGCAGGACGGACAACCAGCTTGTTCTTTCCGCTTTATTCATCAGACCTCCGCTGCTTGGATGAGAGTTTGCCTTGAAATATATTAACATGAAATAAATTTATAGTCAAAATCAGCTTGTGTATTTCCGGTAAATTGCTGTAAGATATGTTCAGTCCTTGAAAATTGAATAAGGGTTGAAATGACCGGATTTCTCGCGTTCGTATTCATTATCATCGCCATTGTCGGCTTCCATGAGTTCGCGCACTTCGCGTTCATGAAGCTTTGGGGCGTAAAGGTGATTCGTTTTTCCATAGGTTTCGGTCCCGTGCTTTTCAGTCGGAAAATCGGGGAGACTGAATATCAGATTGCGGCGATTCCGCTCGGCGGATATGTCCTTCCATTGTCGGAAAAAATGAAGAACATGGAGGATTACGGGATATATCTCGAACCGGCAAATCCGGAAAAATATATCGAATCCAAGCCGGCCTGGCAGAGGGTGATAATCTATCTTGCCGGACCGTTTTCGAATCTTCTATTCGCTTACGTACTGTATTTCCTTCTTTTCACCTGCGTCGGTCTGCCGCATGAGACTACGGCGCTTTCCGGCGTCGCGGAAAATTATCCGGCTGCAAAAGCCGGCATGATGGGAGGAGACAGGATCCAGGTTATCAACGGCCTTGAAATCAAGGCGTGGTCGGACATACAAAATTCCATCAGGAACAGCAAAGGAAAAGAGCTTAAAATTCTTGCGCTCCGAGGGTCTGAAAGAAAGGAATTCACAGTCCTTCCGGTTGAAGAAAAATCCGACAACGGGCCTGTCTATCGGATAGGCGTCGCTCCCGCATTGGAATATGTGAAAATGGATGTTCGCGCGGCCCTGAAAGAAGCGAATTCGGACACGGGTTCCGCCGTCGTTGCATATGCGAATTTTTTTAAGGAACTTTTCACCGGAAAGGCCGACAGGAAAAGTTTCGGAGGCCCGATAATGATCTATCAGATGACCTCTGAATCAGCCAAGCAGGGATGGATGGCCATCATGGGGCTGATGATTATGCTGAATATGAGTCTTTTCGCTTTCAATCTTCTTCCTATTCCCGGATTGGATGGCGGTCAGATCTATCCGATTCTTTTCGAGATGCTGACCGGCATAAAGATGAGTCCGGCGGTCGAGCGGTATTGGCAGGCGCTTGGACTGATCATATTACTGGCGCTTTTCGTTCTGGCGACTTCCAACGATATCATGAGAATTTTCCGGAAGTGAAGCAGCTCCCCTTTTTAAAAGGGGATTTTTATTCCGGAAAATTCATTGACTTTCAGTAAATTATATTTAAATCCTTTGAGAATTTATCCCGCGCATGAAAGGCGCGGGATTTGTGTTAATATTAATTTATGTTTGAAATCTTATTCATAATCATAGGATTATCGTTCCTGGTAATCATCCATGAAGCCGGTCATTTCTTCGCAGCGAAATTTTTCGGAATTCTTGTGGAGGAATTCGGATTCGGACTTCCACCGAGGATATTCGGGAGGAAATTTGGCGAAACTTTCATAAGCTTGAATTGGCTTCCTTTCGGCGGTTTTGTCCGAGTTTACGGCGAGCGTCATGACCAGGAAAAGTCCGATGTTCCGTCAGCGAGAAGTTTCAGCCATCAGTCTACACCGATCCGTTTCTGCGTAATGGCCGCCGGCGTTGCCATGAATTTTCTGCTCGGCTGGTGGCTGCTCTCCGCGGTTTTCATGATCGGCATTCCGCAAAGCTTGATCGTAACGGAAATAAAATCCGGAAGCATCGCGGAAAATCTGGATATCCGGGAAGGAGATCAGATACTCGGGTTTGATTCCATAGCCGGATTCACTGAATTTTTGAAGCAAAGCGAGGGGAGCGAAATATCTTTTAGGACTTCGCGCTCCGGGGAGGAGAAGGAAATCCGGACGGATTTTTCCAATCTGATTCCGGAAAACAGGGGCAAGCTCGGTGTTTATCTGGTTGAGGCGGGAACTCCAAAAATGGCTTTTTTGCCAGCGCTTGCCGGAGGTTTTGTCGAAGCATGGAAAATGTCGCTCGGGATAGTTTTGGGATTATTCCGTCTTGCGGCCGGGCTGTTCACCGATTGGAGTGTTTTCAGCGGCTTTGCCGGGCCGGTAGGAATCGTGAACATCGCCGCGCAGACTGCGAAACTCGGTTTGGCGAGTTTTCTCCGGCTTTTGTCGCTTATTTCCCTGAATCTCGCCGTTTTCAATCTTTTGCCGATTCCGGCGCTGGACGGAGGAAGGATTCTATTTCTGATAATCGAAAAGATCAAAGGGAAGAAGGTTGATCCGAAAAATGAGATGATCGCGCAGGCGATGAGTTTCGTTGCCCTCATCATTCTTATTCTGGGGGTTACCATCCAGGATATCTTGCGTCTGCTGTGAGATTTGTTAGAATTGAATATCATTGAAAATACAGGAGAGTTCAAGTGGAGACGGTGTTCGTGATGAGCGGGCTGCTTGCCTGTTATTGGACGCATGAGGAATATGACTTGCTGAAGGAAACCGATGAGATAGGCAAAGAATGCGATTTATTGAGGAATGACAGCGGGAAGAACGGAGAAAAGATACTCGAAAAAGAGAAGTATTTGAAGCGCAAATGGGTATATTTTCTCCGCGCCAAGTACGCGCTGAATCGGTGGGCCGCCGTAATGATGGGCATCTCATTGGCGCTCATAGGCGTCAAGCCACTTCTGATAGCCGCAGTGGTATTCCCGTATATCATGATCATGATCTTCGCCCCGAAAATCGTTTTCAGATTATTGAACAGACGACCCTCATAACGAGGGTTTTTTTATTTCCGATAATGATGTAATATTCATATATCAACATGAGACAGTCCCAACTCTTTACGAAAACAACCAAAAATCTCCCTGAAGGCGAGGAATCCAAGAACGCTAAATTTCTTATCAAAGGGGGTTTCATCAACAAATCTTCCGCCGGAGTCTATACTTTGTTGCCGCTCGGTCTGCGGGTTTTGAATAAGATAAATAACATAATCCGTGAAGAGATGAACGCGCTTGGCGCGGAAGAATTATTGATGCCGGCGCTTATTCATAAAAAATATTGGGAACAATCCGGCCGCTGGGGCACCGCCGCTCAAATTATTTATAAAACCGGAGTAGAAGAATTAAACTACGGACTCGGCTGGACGCACGAAGAAGTTATTTCCGCGATTGCGAAGCATTTCATAAGTTCGTACAAGGATCTGCCGCGCGCCGCCTATCAGATCCAGACTAAGTTCCGCGCCGAAGCCCGCGCGCAGGCCGGTATTCTGCGCGGCAGGGAATTTCTCATGAAAGACCTTTACAGTTTCCATGCGGATCGCGCGGATCTGGACGGATATTATGAAAAAGTCATCGGCGCGTATAAGAAAATTTTCAAGCGCCTCGGACTTAAGGCCTTGGTCACTGAAGCGAGCGGAGGAGCATTCACCAATGAATATACGCACGAATTCCAGGTTCTTAATCCGGCCGGCGAGGACACGGTTTTTTATTGCGAAACGTGCGGATTCAGCCGGAATCAGGAAATTTACAAGCCGGAAGCCCATAAGGATTGCGCCGGAGAAGTCAAAAGCGGCCGGGCGATCGAAGTCGGCAATGTTTTTAAGCTCGGTACGAAGTTCTCTGAATCCTTCAATCTTACTTATAACGATAAGACCGGCGCAAAACAGCAGGTTATAATGGGTTCCTACGGCATAGGCCCGTCCAGGGCGATGGGGACTATTGTTGAGGAATATAATGATGAAAAAGGGATACTTTGGCCTGAAGCAGTCGCGCCTTTTCGCGTCCACTTGGTCGCGCTTGGCGACAATCCGAAGGTCTTGAAAGAGGCGGAAAAGACCTATGAGCTTCTGTCTGGACTTGTCGGCGAAGCGGAGGTATTATATGACGAAAGAAGCGCATCCGCAGGAGAGAAGCTGAATGATGCCGATCTTCTTGGTATTCCGGTAAGAGTACTTGTAAGCGAGAAGACCATAGCCGCAAAAAAACTTGAAGTCAAAATGCGTTCAGTTGAAAAAGCTGAAATGATGACCTTGGCGCAAGTTAAGAAAATTTTCAACTGATCCATGAAAAACCCCTTTTCATATTTCACCAGAAGCATCGGCGTGGATCTAGGCACCGCGAATTCTTTGGTTTACGTCGCCGGCCGGGGCATCGTCATTAATGAGCCGTCAATTGCGGCGGTGAACAACAAGACCGGGCAGGTTCTGGCTATCGGCGATGAAGCGAAGAAAATGGTAGGCAGGGCTCCGGCGCATATAACCATCGTCCGTCCTCTGGTCAACGGAGTCATTTCCGATTTCGACATGACGCAGGAGATGCTCAAGTATTTTTTCAATAAGATCGGCGCTTCCGGAGGATTTTTGAATTACAGCCGGGCGGTAATTGGAGTTCCTACGAATCTTACAGAAGTGGAAAGGAAGTCTGTTGAGGATGCAGTCATTGGCGCCGGAGCGAAAAAGGCCTATGTCGTCGAGGAACCGCTCGCGGCCGCCATCGGCGCGCGCCTTCCGATCGATCAGCCGACCTCGAATATGATCGTGGACATCGGCGGCGGAACCTCCGAAATCGCCGTCATTTCAATGGGCGGGATCGTTACTTCCAGAAGTCTCAAGGTAGCCGGAGACCGGCTGAATGAGGACATCATCCGTTTTGTCCGTGAAGAATTCAAGTTGGCGATCGGAGAGCCGACTGCCGAAGAGCTTAAGATAAATGTCGGAACAGCCATGCCTTCTGAAAAATTGGAGATGGCGATCCGCGGACGCGATATGGCCACCGGACTTCCGAAGGAAATCATCCTCAAGGACACCCATATCCGCGCGGCGATGGCCCGTTCCATAAAAATGATCGTCGATTCCATACGCGAAGTGATCGAAATGACTCCGCCGGAACTTGTCGGAGACATGCTTCGTAACGGAGTTTATCTTGCCGGCGGCGGGTCTCTTCTGAAGAATCTAGATAAATTATTAGAAAAAGAACTTCAGATCCCTGTGCGCGTGATGGACGATCCTCTGACTGCCGTTGTCCGCGGTTGCGGAATTGCTGTCGAGCATTTCGATAAGTTTTACAATGTCGTGAATAATCCGCTCCGGCCGAGGGATATCAAAATATAAATTAAATTTTAAAAGTTAAATTTTAAAAAATAATCCTTGATATCGGATTATTTTTTTGTTAGAATATCGGGAGCTCCACATAAATTGAGTTTCTAAATGAAGCTTAGCCCGCATGGAAAATCTTACCAATGCGTTGAGAAGCAAGTAAGGGATTTCTTGGAGTTCAAGCGATTGGATTTATATTTTTATAAATCCGGAAAAGATATTGGCGGTCCGGTGATTATAAACAAGGTTCCTATTGCTACTTTGAAGAAAATTAAGAAACGGGTGGAGTCTAAAAAAATTCTTTCTGCGTACGGGAAATATGTGGCAGTAAAGATCGCGTATGAGAGAGCGGAGCTTCCACTAGTTTTTATTCCGCATCGGAAAAAGGATTTATGGGTAACAACTATTACGGTTTCGATTGCTTAGGCCCTTTAAATGGGGCTTTTTTTGTATTAAAATCCTTGCATGAGTCCAAGAGATGAATTCGGCCTTGAGCATTCGATAATCGAGAGCGGCATAAAACGCGATCTCGGAGTATTGGAATTGCCGCTTTCTAAAAACGCTTTCCGTCTGATTTTGACCGGCGGATTTTTTTTCATACTCCTGGTTTTCATCCGGGTTTCTTATCTGAATTATCTGAACGGCGTATTTTATGTTGCGAGGGCCGAATCAAATGTCATGAAGTCCCTGACTTTGCCGGCGGTCAGGGGGATTATCTATGACCGTTACGGGAAAGTCATGGCGCAGAATGAATCGGCGTATCGGGTGGTTCTGAACGCGGGAATGGTCCGGAGGGAGAATATGGATCTTGAGGAAATAATCTATGCGGTTTCGCCGATTCTGGAAATGACCCCTGATGAGATTTGGGAGCTGATAAAAAAATCAGATTTTGAAAAAACCGCCCTCGTCACTCTGGGAAGGAATGTCGGCGAAGTCCAGGTTGATGCGATCCGGAAGCTGGAAAACAAGGCCTTGGAAATCCAGGATGACTATCGCCGACAATATCCGCTGGGGCCGGCTTTTTCGCATCTTCTCGGTTATACAGGAGTTCTGCAGTACGGGGATCTGCAGGGCAAAGCCGGACTGGAGAAATTCTATGACAGCCGGATGGCCGGAAAAGACGGTGAGCGCATAATGTACCGTACCGCCAAAGGAGAAGTCCTTGATGAAAAGCTTTTGGAGGCGCCTGTGGACGGCAACAATCTTTATACGACCATTGATGCGGATCTCCAGGAGTATTTTTATGGGCGTCTGACCGGCGCGCTCCGTTCTCTCGGTCGGAATATCGGAGTCGGCATCGCCATGAATCCGCAAACCGGGGAAGTTTTGGCGCTTATAAATGAGCCGAGTTATGACAATAATATTTTCACTGATCTTTCCAAAAAGAAAGAACGATCGGATATTCTGTCGGCGCAGTTCCAGCCGTTGTTCAATCGGGCGATTTCCGGAATCTACACTCCCGGTTCCGTGGTCAAGCCGATGGTGGCTCTAGCGGCGCTGAAAGAAGGCGTGATTACTCCGGAGACGAAAGTTTTTTCCGCCGGTTTCATTGAAATTCCGAATCCGTATAATCCGGATCAGCCGAGCCGTTTTGTCGACTGGAAACCGCATGGTCTGGTGGATGTCCGGTCGGCGATAGCCAGATCGAGTAATATTTTCTTTTATGCCGCCGGCGGAGGATGGCAGGATGTAAAAGGATTGGGGGTTGAAAAGTTAAAGGAGTACTGGAAAATTTTCGGATTCGGTGAAAAAACCGGGATTGACACCGAAGGCGAGAGTATCGGATTTCTGCCTGATCCGGAGGAAAAAGAAATCCGGACAAAAGATATCTGGCGCATCGGAGACACTTACAACGTTTCCATCGGACAGGGCGATCTGCAGGTCACGCCGATCCAGATTCTGGCGCAGATTTCCGCCATTGCCAACGGAGGGGATTGGTACAGGCCGTATCTGGTTTCCGCGGCCGGCGATGAAACCGCTACCACAACAATAAATGAGCCGGAAATTACCAGGAATTTTTCCGATTTTTATCCGTATATTGATGAGGTTCGTGAAGGCATGAAAGATACTGTGCAGATGCCGTATGGCACTGCACATATGCTTTCGGATTTGCCGTTTGAGTCCGCCGGTAAGACCGGAAGCTCCCAGGTCGCCAATAACGCCAGGACAAACGCTTTTTTTGTGGCTTACGCTCCGGCGGAAGACCCGCAGATCGCCATCCTTGTTCTTGTTGAAAACGCCCGGGAGGGGAGTCTGAACGCCGTTCCGATTGGCAAGGATGTTTTGAATTGGTACTACGAAAATAGGTTGGTTAGAGATTAGCCAATAGGATTGTCATTCCGGGCTTGACCCGGAATCCAGTTTTTTACTAATCACTAACGACTACCAGATGTCATTTGACATAATAGCATTTTAAGTGCTATAATATATTTTAATCGAGGATTGTAGAATCGTGTCAAATCCGACTATATCCCGATTTCCGAACCTTATTAATCTAAAAACGGAGGTGTGCTATGAAAAAGCATGCCGCTGATTGGCCGTTGGACGCTCCGACACCTGATCAGCTCAAAGAGTTATTCGCGCAGATCGCAAGTAAACGGATCACAAGGGCTCGTTTGCAGGACTTGCTTACGCCTAAGAAGGCAGACAATAAGGCGGAAGCGCTCGTCCCTGTCCCCCTGAAGCACGACAAGACCAAGGACGGATGGAAGCTCCTGGAACGCGTGGAGTTCTACGGCCAACCGTTCGACTTCAACCTCGTCGAGTTCCTGAAACCCGGAGAGTCCTATGTCAACGGCGAAGAGATGAAGCAAAGAGCCATAAAGCTCAACGCCCATCTCGGCCAAGGACACGCCGAGTATCTGGAAGCCAACCAGGATCGCATCCCCAAAGAATTCCGAGGCAAGTATTACCTCGTCTTCCCGGGAACGGTCTGGCAGGGCTCTGACGGCGATCGGGGCGTCCCGTGCCTCTACTGGTTCGGTGACCGCTGGTTCTTGAGCTTCTTCTGGCTCGGGGGCGGTTGGTACTTGAACTGTCGCCTCGTCTGCCTCCGCCACCGCTGAAAGCGGGGCAGGTAGGTAGTGGGACGATTGGTCTATCAGTACATACCCGCGCGGTGTTCGCACCGCGCGGGTTTTCTTTTTATAAATGAGAATTTTAATATATAATATATTCATTGCCATGAGCGAAAAAAAATCACAACTTCGGCAGGATCTGGTTTCCGGAGATTGGATCGCCATCGTCCCCGGAAGATCTAATCGTCCTCATCAGTTATTGAAAAAATCCGTCAAGCGGAAAATTTCTCCGAAATCTTCCTGCCCCTTTGAAAATCCGCAGAAATCCGGACATGAAAAGGCGATTCTGTCTTATGGAGACAAGGATTGGGATCTTCAGATTATCGAAAACAAATATCCGGCCTTCCAGCACAAGAATATCTGCGGAGTGATCGCCAGATCCGGTCCGTATTCCGTATCCGAAACAATCGGACATCATGAAATCCTGATAACCAGGGATCATAATGGAAATTTTTCGGATCTGTCCCGCGGACAGGCGAGGCAGGTTCTTGAGGCCTTGCGCGACCGCTATCTCATGCTTCTGAACGACGCTTGTATCGCGTATGTTTCCATGTTCCAAAATTGGGGGCCGTCCGCCGGGGCGTCCATTTATCATCCGCATTATCAGCTCATCGCCGCGCCGATAGTTCCTCCGGACGTGATGCATTCCTTGCTTGGTTCCTCAAAATATTTTTCCGAAAACAAGAAATGTGTCCATTGCGTGATGATTGATTGGGAAATTAAAAACAAGAAAAGGATCGTCTATGAAAATGCCGGGGCGGTCGCTTTCACTCCCTTTGTTTCTAAAAGCGCGTTTGAAGTCAGGATTTTTCCGAAAAAGCACCTTTCTTATTTTGAAAACACATTGGATATCGAGATGGACCATATTTCCGACGCGCTTCAAGGCGTCCTTAAAAAGATCGGAAAGAACCTGAAGGATCCGGATTATAATCTGTTCATCCATACCTCTCCGATAAAGGACAAAAACAAATATCCGATGTATCATTGGCATATCGAGGTCATTCCGCGGATTTCCAAGTATGCCGGATTCGAACTCGGAACCGGCGTGGAGATAAATTCCGTCGATCCGGACGATGCAGCGGCATTGCTCCGCAAGTAACCGAGAAACAGGAGAACGAAGGAACTTAAAAACGGAAGAACGCAAGAACTAAAGGATCAAAGAACGAAAAAACCTAAAAACTAACACCTAAAACCTGCCCACAATGTTCGACCTAATTCCACTCATAAAAACCGCCGGCTATCTTGGTCTTTTCGGTATCGTATTCTCCGAATCCGGTCTTCTGATAGGATTTTTTCTGCCGGGAGATAGCTTGCTGTTCACCGCCGGCTTCCTTGCTTCGCAGGGTTTTTTGAATATTTGGTATCTGGTTCCATTGATGTTCATCGGGGCTGTGCTCGGAGACAATGTCGGATATGCTTTCGGTTATAAAGTCGGTCCGATGCTTTTCACTAAAGAGGAGTCGATTATTTTCCACAGAGATCATCTGGAGAGCGCCAGGATTTTTTATGAGAAATACGGGAAAAAAGCCATAGTGCTGGCGCGTTTCATGCCGGGCATCCGGACATTTGCGCCGATTCTCGCCGGAGTCGGTAAAATGCATTATCCGGTTTTCATGTCCTATAATCTGATTGGAGGATTACTTTGGGGAGCGGGCATGCCTCTTCTCGGATATTTTTTGGGAAGTACGGTTCCGGGCGTAGATAAATATCTTTTGCCGATAATCCTTCTGATAATTTTTCTTTCCATTCTGCCGAGCTTGATCCATATCTGGAAAAATGACGCGGAACGGAACCGTATCTGGGTATTGGTAAAAAAGAAGTTTTTTCCAGAAACTATTGATTAATAGTTTTATTTTGCTATATTATAAGCGGTTCTTAGAGTAAAAAATATAGCGAAAAGGAGGATACGTGATGAAAAAGCTTAGTATGCTGGCATTGGCGTTACTTCTTTCCGGGACAACTGTTTCTGCGGGATTTCATCGAGAAGATGACAAGCTTTTGTCTCCTGTCGGAATCGTCAAAATCCCCGCGACCGGCAAGTTCTTCGCGGGCGATCATTTTACCGCCAGCAGTAAGACAATAAAGTTCGCTTTTTCAGGCAACGAATTTGCGCGGTTCTTTCTAGACAAAGTGGAAGAACCGCAAGGAGAAGTCGAGCTAAGGGTGAGTCAGTTAAGGAAATTATCCCTGGACAAGTCGATACTCGATGAACTGGGAAATAAAGCCGAAACCACCCTTGCCTCCGTCTGGGAGCTCCTCAAAAAGCAGCCCAAAGGCGAACAAGGGACACTCCTGACCAACGGATACGTAAACATCTTCTATGTTCGTGATTCCAAGGGAGTGCTCTGGGCTGTCAGTTTCGACTGGGTCAATAGGCGCTGGATTGTGGATACCTATTCGGTCGAGGATTTGACCGGGTGGGGCGAAGGATACCTGATCTTCTCCCGTCACCGCTAAAGCGGAGCAGGAAGACTTGGACATCACCGCTCCGACTTCGGTCAGGGCGGTTTTTAATTTTTATGATAAAATTAGGGACTTATATACAATACTACCCTAACATTTTGAAATATTTTTGAGCAAGGGCAGTACCTATTAAAGTTATTAGCCATATGAGAGCAACCCATACGACCTTAGTCTTAAAATAATCCTCTGCGTATTTTTTTATTTTTTCACCGCCCTCGCTTGAATCCATTTTTCTTAAAACTATTTTTTCAACAGCTTCCTGAAAATCCTGATAGCGTTCTGATGAATAACATTTGTCCACTCGTTGCTCAAGAGCATTGACGTCGCCTGTTGTGGCGACGTCTTTGAGTTCATCTGGTATTTGGAAATTATTTGGTAACTTTTTGCTCATCTGGATTTGTTGCCTTTATCAGCTGTTGTGCTGGAGTTAAAGTAACTTTTTTATCACCTTGATCTACATAGAGAACATTTTTTTCTGCTTTAAGTAAGGCAAATAAGGCAAAACGCAAGGCGGATTGCTCATCAAGAAAATTGAACTTACCAATTACTTCTTTCAATGCCTGAAGGTCGCCGTTATCTAAGGATAAATTATAAAGAGCGTCAGTTGATTCAGGTTTTTTTATGATTGCCATATTTATATTTTATCACAATATAGGAAAAGTAGGTAGGTATGTCAAATGAGGTTATCCCCAATAAGGACTTGACAACCCTATTATGATCCTATATACTTGTAATATGAATACAAAGTTCAAAACCCTCGTAGATTTCCTCGTCTTTTTCAAGGATGAGAAAACTTGCCTCAAATATTTTGAGCAGATTCGTTTTGCACAAGGTGAATACTGCCCTCATTGCAACCATAGCAAGATAAACCGCTTTTCAGATGGAAAGCGTTTCCGATGCGCAAAATGCAAAAAGGATTTTACTATCAAGACAAAGACGGTATTCGGCGAAAGCAAGATCTCAATGCATAAATGGTTTGTCGCTATTTATCTTCTTTCAGTAAATAAAAAAGGTATTTCTTCTATAAACCTTGCCAAGCAAGTAGGCGTAACGCAAAAGACAGCGTGGTTTATGGATATGCGTATCCGCAAAGCATTGAAACAAAATAATGGACAACTTTTCGGAACTGTTGAAATTGATGAAACATATATTGGCGGTAAAGAGAGAAATAAGCATTTTGCAAAGCGTACAAAGCACACGCAAGGACGCAATACCTTAACAAAAACGCCCGTTGTTGGACTTATACAACGAGGCGGTGCAATGAAAGCCAAAGTAGTAGATAATGTAAGAATGAGAACGCTTGAAAGTATGATTGTAGAAAATGTAAAAATCGGTACTACTCTTTATACTGATGAGTTTCTTTCATACTCAAAAATCGGCAAGTTATACCGACACGAATCCGTATCTCACGGAAAAGGACAATATGCAAAAGCAGGTGGAATAAATTCAAATAGCGCGGAAAGTTTTTGGGCATTATTTAAGCGCGGTTATCACGGCACATACCACAATATGAGTAAGAAGCATTTACAAAAATATGTAGATGAGTTTGTTTTTCGTTTTAATAATCGCACTACAGAACTTTCTGATCTATTCGCCGATGTCGTAGGACGAGTATCTGAAAGCAAAACATTACCATACAAAAAACTAACGATATAATATGTCTCCACGAGAAAAAAAATATCACGATGGCCTAGGATTGGATTTTGATGAAGCTTTAACTTCCATAGCAAGCGAACATAGACCCCTTACAAGAACTATTGTTGCTCGCCCATTCCTTAAATGGGTTGGTGGGAAGCGGTCAATTCTTCCTGAATTGCTTTCTCGTATGCCAAAAGAATACGGAACATATCACGAACCATTTCTTGGCGGAGGAGCATTATTTTTTGCCATTCAACCAAAACAAGCACATCTTTCTGATATTAACTTTCATCTGGTCATTACCTTTCAAGCGGTACGGGACAATGTAGAGGAACTTATCAGTAATTTGAAAATACACGCCTCACGCCATAACAAAGAGTATTATCTGCGAGCAAGGGAACGATTATTCAAAGAAAAAGAACCAGCTAAAATCGCCGCATTATTTATTTATCTCAATAAAACTTGTTTCAATGGACTATATCGCGTAAACAGATCGGGTAAATTTAATGTTCCAATGGGAGATTATAAAAATCCTACCATCGTGGATGAAGAAAATTTGCGTAATTGTTCAAAGGTTTTACAAGGGGAAGAAATAGTACAGGAAAGTTTTGAGCAATTAAAACCGCGCAAAAATAATTTTTACTATTTAGATCCCCCATATCATCAAACTTATAGCGGATATAGTGGCGGTGGTTTCGGAGATAAAGAGCATACAAGACTTGCCGATTTCTGCCGAGAAGTGGATAAAAAAGGCGGTTATTTTATGGTTTCCAATTCCGATACTACATTTGTAAGAGTTCTTTATAAGGGATACAATATAGAAAAAGTATCCGCCTCTCGTTCAATATCCTGTAAAGGGAATCAGAGGGGCAAAGAAAATGAACTTATCATCAGAAACTACAAGTAGCGGAGGACGAGCAAATAAGTCAGGAAACCGCTTAGAAAATTTTATAGAGCATATTCTTAAGCAAGAGGGCTATCAAGAGTTTTGGGATCATAAAGAACAGGTATTCGCGAATCGTAAAGCAATCGGTGGGAAACAATATGCAAAACAAGTTCCTTGCGGAACGAGTATTTATGAAACAAAGCGGAAATGCGATTTTCTAGTATTAAATAAAGAGAAATTTCCCGAGGGTTTGATAATAGAATGTAAATGGCAACAATCAAGTGGTTCGGTAGATGAGAAATATCCGTTCACGATATTCAATGTTTTCAAAATCGGAGTTCCGACAATCATTCTCTTAGACGGAGGAGGATATAAGAAGGAAGCTATGAAATGGTTAAAGGGACAAGCCGATCCAAACAGAGCATTGATTGGAGTTTATAATATGGCTGAATTTCAGACGCAGGTAAATAATGGTTTGTTAGGGTAGTATTGTATATAAGTCCCTAAAATTATAACTATGAATAAACTGTTGATTTTTAATTTGAAGATGAATCCGGCTACGTTTAAAGAGGCATCGGTTTTGGCGCAGGCGAGCGATCATGAGAATGTCGTTGTGGCGCCGCCGTTTCCTTTTCTGGAAGCGGTCGCTGATACTTTGATAAAAGCGAAGCTCGGAGCGCAGGATCTTTTTTGGGAATCTTCCGGTGCATTTACCGGCGAAGTTTCCGCTAAGGAACTTAAAAATATCGGAGTTTCCCATGTGATTGTCGGGCATTCCGAGCGCAGGCATAAGCTCGGCGAGACAGATGAAGTCATCGCAAAGAAAATGAAAGCTGCGCTTGAATCGGGTCTGATTCCTGTTCTTTGTGTCGGCGAAACAAAGGAGGAAAAAGAAAATGGTAATCGGCAATTAGTAATTGAGAGGCAATTGAATTCAGCCCTTTCTCAATTTAAAATTTTGCCTTTAAAATTTGAATTTTTAATTGCATATGAGCCCGTCTGGGCCATCGGCACCGGCGATCCTGAAACCCCCGAGCACGCTTCTGAAACCATCGCATTTATTAAGTCAGTTGTCAGTCGTCAGTTGTCAGTTGCGGCGAAGGTGTTGTACGGTGGTTCCGTTGATTCAAAAAACCTCGGAGATTTTTTGAAGGAAAAAGAAATAGACGGCGCTCTTGTCGGCGGGGCGAGTTTGAAAGTCGAAGAAGTTTCAAAGATGGTGGAAATGGTTTAAAAAAATAATATTTCAAATATGGAAAATTTGGATAAAAAAGATCTTAAGATAAGTCTGTTCGTCGGATTTGCCGCCGGCTTGTTTTTGATTCCGATTTTTCCGAATCTCGGCATCCATCTGGATCTGAACGGGCGGCTTTTGGCGGCAGGGATTCTGACTGTTTTTACTCCATCCGGTTATCTGACGGCTTTTTGGTTGAGCCGATGGTTCCCGGTCATGATCCAGTTCGTGAAATTCGGCATCACCGGCGGCTTGAACGCCCTTATATATCTCGGCGTCTTGAATCTTCTTATAAGCGCGACGGGAATAGCGGCCGGAATCTACTATTCCGTTTTTGTTTCCGCGGCTTTTATCGTTTCAGTTATGAACAGCTACGTCTGGAATAAATATTGGGTATTCAAAGCAAGCGAAAGCGCTGCCGGAGGAGGTGAGTTTGTGAAGTTTTTTCTTGTGAATCTGGTCGGTTTCGGAATCAATGTCGGCGCGGCATCTTTTGTGGTGAATGTCCTCGGGGCGCCGGCCGGAATTTCCGAATCTCTCTGGGCGAATATCGGAGCGGTTTCAGCGGTGTTCATCACCTTGTTCTGGAACTTCATAGGAATGAAATTCATCGTTTTTAAGCGCTAAGCCCCCACACCTAATTAGTTAGTGAGTTAAGTGCCTCGACGCGTAATCGTCTACCTTTTGAGCTAATATATTACGAGGTATGTAAGTCAGAAAAAGACGCGCGACAAAGAGAGCATAATCTGAAATTAAGAGCTAACGCGCTCGGCCAATTAAAGAGAAGAATAAAAAATAGTTTAACTAATTAGGTGTGGGGGTAAACTATTGATTTCCGCTAAATAACGTGGTATCATATAAGAAGTGAGTGGAAGGCTACTGCGAAAGCAGGAACCCGATCCTCAGCGATGATATCGACTAAGGAACGCTCCGCTATTTGTACCAAAAGACCCCGCAAGGGGTCTTTTGGGTTTTTGCGTTTGATTCGCAGAAGTTTTATCCTTAAATAAGATATTTGAAAGCCGGATGAAGCTTGGAAGAGAAAGGTCGACTTGTCAGACTTTGGGATCTGTTTTCCGGAGAATTTAGCGAGAAACGGTCTTTGCGTTTTATAATTTTGTCCTCTGCCGGCATCGCCGCGTTCTCCACATTGTGGGTCTGGACATTGATTTGGATATTTAGTCATTTTCTTCCCATCGGAGACAGGTCGATTGATGTTTCTAGCCCCGATAAAATATTCAGTTTAGCTTGCCAGGTTTGCATTTTCGCCCCGATTTTTGAAGAGTTGGCATTCCGTCTCCTGCCGTTTAAGATTCTTTTTCTTAAGATTACATTAGAAAAAATGAATCTGGAAGAATCTCATTATGATGTCGATCTTGATAAGAAAGAGACTATGATGAGATTGCTATCTTTGGGATTCTGGTTCAGCTGTATCTTTTTCGGAATTTCACACGGTTCATTGTGGAATATTTTTCTGCAGGGATTTATAGGATTCGCTTTCTGGCTTCAATTCCTTTATTGTTCGCGGATCGGGAAAGATCCTGCGAGGGGAATATGCGCGTCAATACTGTCTCATGCTTTATATAATCTTATCCAATTGATAAGTATCGTCTTCAGATAGCCCCTTTGATAAGGGGCTTTTCTTTTTTTCGCCATGGTTTATAATTAAATCAGGTACTTGCAGATCATATATGGTCTTTGTAAATTCTGAATTTCTCCGCGCGCTTATTCATGCAGCTTTTCAAAGAGCTGGATGGAGAGCACTCACTAAATACAAATAGCATTTGGAGGTCACCACATCCAGCTCTTTGGGCGGCTGATCGTACCGATGTTTCGCGGGGAAATTCCGAGTTTATAAATATAAAAAAATCGATCAATTTTAAAAATTCATGAAATTACAGCTGAAAGCCAAAGGTTTTGATCTGACTCCTTCGTTGCAGAAATTCGTCGAAGAAAAGATGTTCGGTCTTGAAAAGTATGTTTCCCGATGGGACGAAAATGATTCAATTTTGCTGACTGTGGAAGTGGCTAAGACGACCAATCATCACAATAAAGGCGATATTTTTTATGCGGAAGCCAACATGAATATCCCGAAACATCTTGTCCGGGTGGAAGAGTCCGGCGAAGACATGCACGCGGCTGTCGATACGATGAAGGACAAGCTCAAGAAGGAACTTCTAAAGCTGAAAGACAAGATGACCGATCACTAGATCGGTCATTTTTTCATCCTTTAATTGATGGGAAAATAGTATTATAATAGTCAGATGAAATTGCTTGATTTTTTATTCGACCCCACTAAAGAACTCAAAAAGCGCGTTGCGCTTATCAACGGCCTGGAGCAAGAGATTTCCGGACTGACAAGCGATCAACTTAAGGAAGAAAGCTCAAAGCTCAAAGAGCGACTTGCCGGCGGGGAAACTCTCGATGAGATCCTTCCGCGCGCTTTCGCATTGGTCAGGGAAACTGCCAAGCGGACTCTCGGGCAGCGTCACTTCGATGTCCAGCTGATGGGCGGAATGGTTCTTCACGAGGGGAAGATCGCGGAAATGTCTACAGGAGAGGGAAAAACACTTTCTTCGACCGCGCCGGTCTATCTTAACGCGCTTGCCGGTAAAGGAGTCCACGTCATCACCGTCAATGAATATCTGGCAAAACGCGATGCGGTCTGGATGGGGCAGATTTTCAATGCGCTCGGATTGAGCGTGGCTTGCCTGGTCCATGAAGGGGCATTTTTATACGATCCGAAATATATCGCCATGGATGCGGAAAAGCTTATTGATAAAGAGCGTGATACGACCGGAAGTTTTCTGGTCCAGCAGGAATATCTCCGACCGATTTCCCGCAAGGACGCGTATTTTGCCGATATAACTTACGGAACGAATTCCGAATTCGGATTTGATTATCTGCGCGACAATCTCGCTTATTCGAAAGACGGGCAAGTCCAGTCCCGAGGGCGGAATTTCGCTGTCATAGATGAAATCGACAGCATCCTGATAGATGAAGCCAGGACTCCGCTGATAATTTCCGCGCCGGATGCGGAATCCAGCGAATATTACCGGACTTTTTCAAGATTGGCGGCGATGCTTGTGAAAGACGAGGATTATACGGTTGATGAAAAATTCCGATCGGTTCAGCTCCTGGACAACGGAATCGATAAGGTTGAGGGCGCGATGAAAATAAGCAATATCTATGATCCGGAAAATATCCGCCTGACTCATTATCTTGAAGAGTGCCTGAAAGCGCATGCGCTTTTCAAGCGGGACAAGGATTATGTCGTCAAAAACGGCGAAGTCGTCATTGTCGATCAGAATACCGGCAGAATGATGCTCGGAAGGCGTTATTCCGGCGGACTTCATCAGGCGATTGAAGCGAAAGAAGGAGTCAGAGTCCAGCAGGAATCCAGGACTTACGCCCAGATAACGATCCAGAATTATTTCCGTCTTTATTCCAAGCTTTCTGGTATGACCGGAACCGCCCAGACTTCCGCTGAAGAATTTGATAAAGTTTACGGGTTGCAGGTTGTTACGATTCCGACCAACCGCAAAGTGGCGCGAAAAGATCAATCCGACCTCATTTATAAGACCGCGGACGCGAAATTCAGCGCTGTTGCGAAGGAAATAAAAGACCGTCAGAAAAAAGGCCAACCGGTTCTTGTCGGCACTATTTCCATCGAGAAAAACGAGGAACTTTCTTCATATCTTCAGCGTGAAGGAGTAAGGCATGAGATACTCAATGCTAAAAATAACGAACGGGAAGCGGCGATCATCGCCCAGGCCGGTAAACCCGGCGCAGTCACTCTGGCGACCAACATGGCCGGAAGAGGCGTGGACATCATTCTCGGCGGAAATCCTCCGGATATCCTGGAAAGCGAAAAAGTGAAAGATCTCGGCGGACTTCATGTCATCGGCACCGAGCGCCATGATGCGCGCCGCATAGATAATCAGCTTCGCGGGCGTTCCGGCCGTCAGGGCGATCCGGGATCCACGCAGTTTTTCCTTTCGCTTGAAGATGATTTGATGAGGATTTTCGGAGGAGAGCGTATAAAAAATCTCATGGAAACTCTGGATATTCCGGATGATATGCCGATAGAATCCGGAATGGTTTCCAGTTCCGTATCGCAGGCGCAGAGCCGGGTGGAGGGATTCAATTTCGACGCGCGCAAGCATTTGCTTGAGTATGACGATATTTTGAATAAGCAGCGTCTGGCGGTTTATGAAAAAAGACAAAAACTCATGGACGAGCCGGGGATGCACCCGCAGGTTTTAGGAATGCTGGACATGCTTTGGATGAATCATCTTGATACCATGGAAGCTTTGCGCGAATCAGTGCGTCTGCGCGCGTACGGACAGCATGACCCGCTTATTGAATATCGCCGCGAGAGCCATGGTTTGTTCAAGCAGTTATTGGCGGATTTTGACGGCTGGCTAAATGAAAACGCAGAGCGTTTAAAAGAGGACTCAAAGGATAAAGCTCAAATTATAAATCAGACTCAAAATCCAAATCCGAAAAAAATTGAAAATTTAAATTTTAAAATTGAAAATTCCGATAAAGTTGGCCGTAACGACCCTTGTCCTTGTGGTAGCGGTAAAAAGTATAAGAAGTGTCATGGAAAGTAAAAACCGCCGGAGGGCGGTTTAGAAATATTCGAGATCTTTTGAAAAGTCGTACGGTTCGTATTTCCTGCAGTTTCTCTGGTTTTCGAGATGCGAGCAGTAGGTGAAGAAATTAAGCGCGGCGATCAGCGGATTAAGAATTTTTAAAATCTTCATCTGATTCCTTACAAAAGAAAAACTATATCAAATATATTATTACTGGTATAATAAGTCAATGAAAATAATTTTAGGTTCGCAGTCATCCGGGAGGAAGCAGATTCTGGAGAAAATGGGGTATGAGTTTAATGTTATGCCGGCGGATATTGATGAAAAGGCGATTCGTTTTGACGATCCGGTCAAATTGACTTTAGCTTTGGCGAATGCGAAAGCCGATGCGCTTTTATCGCGCATCAAAGAGCCGGTGATTTTGATTACATCAGACCAGGTGGTCGTCTGCGAGGGTAAAATTCTGGAAAAACCGGAAAGTGAATCTCAAGTGAAAGAATATCTTGATATGTATAGAGTACATCCGGCGGAGACGGTGACGTCGGTGACAGTTGTGAATACCACTTCAGGCAAAAGAGCGGATGGAACTGATATTGCAAAAATCTGGTTCAGCGCAATTCCTGACGAGGTTATTCAACAGTATGTGCTGACCAAAGATCCATTTTATAATGCCGGCGCTTTTTCCCACGAGCATCCATTATTGGCTCCTTATGTCGTTCGCATTGATGGTGAGTCTGAAAGTATTACCGGTCTGCCGCGTCGTCTGACCGAAGAACTGATCAATCGCATCAGATAATTATGAAAAAAATCTTATTTTGGATAATTTTATCAGTGGGCGCTGCGGTCGGATGGGTTGTATCTGTTGTTTTGGCTGTCATCAGCGGAGGACATCAGGTTTTTTCGGCCGCCGCCAATTTTTTCGGTTTTATGATGATTGCCTGTATTCCCGTCGGTCTATTCGTAGAATTGGTGAAATATATTAAAAATAGAAATGAAAAATAAGACAATCAGATTAATAAGTTTGAATACTTGGTGCGGAAGAGCCATGTATCCGTTGATGAAGTTTTTCGATAAATATTCAGATAAGATAGACATCTTTTGTCTTCAGGAAATGAGAAGCAGCAGTCAGGAGGAAACAGACCGTCGTCATCCGGAAGAACATATCTATGGCCCGCTTTTTGATAAAGTATCCCGCGCCTTGAAGGATTTCGAGGGTTCCTTTGCCTATTTTGACCAGGATAAAGACAAGATGAGCCAGGCGATGTTTTGGAGAAAAGATTTTCCAATCAAGACCATAGAGGATTTCATTGTTTATCGGCCGGAGAAGCCCCAGGAAACCGGCAGTGCTATTTTCAGCGCGAGAAAGCTCCAGTATCTGACTGCTGAAATTTCCGGCAAGAAATTACTTATAGCGAATTATCACGGTCTTTGGAATAATGGACCGAAAACAGACACGCCGGAAAGGATAAGGCAGTCGGAAGCGATCAAGAAATTTATGGAAGAATTTTCCGGTCCGAAAATTCTTTGTGGAGATTTCAATATACTTCCGGATACCAAGTCGATGGAAATATTGGATGAGGGCATGGTGAATCTGGTTAAAAGTAATGATATCAGATCAACGCGGACAGCTTTGTATCGTCATTACGATGACACATCCAAGCCGAACTGGGCTGATTATGTATTAGTTTCCCGGGATATTAAGGTGAAAGATTTTCGGGTTCTGTCGGATATCGCCTCTGATCACTCGGCATTGTATTTGGAATTTGAGATATGAAATACAATAAACTCGTCCGGGATAAGATTCCGGAATATATAAAATCAAAAGGCGGTATTCCGGTGACGCATATCGCGACTGATGAGGAATATCGCGCCAAGCTCAAGGAAAAACTACTGGAAGAAGTAAATGAATTTTTGGCGGCGGAGAGCATTGAAGAAATGGCGGATGTTTTCGAGGTCATCACCGCAATCTTGGAAGATAAAAAATGGAATATCGATCAAGTGATCGAAGTTCAGAAGAAAAAGAGGGAAGAGCGCGGAGCGTTCAAGAAAAAGCTGATTTTGGATGAATCTTAAATCCCCGTAGAAGGAATAAAAAACCGCTCACTTGGAGCGGCTTGCAGTAAGGCGATCGCTGATTTTTTTATAGAGTTCAGGTCGGGCTCTTTCAAGAATCCCGCAGATTTTCCTGATGTCATCCTCACCTTCAACGGTTATATCCATAAGGGCTTTTTCGACCGTTGAGTCGGAAATCTCTTCTGGCGGAGATGCCGCCAGCAGATGAAATCTGAACATCGCTGTGTTTTCCATGATCTTCCTTTTTGCGCTTCTTCAAATATATCAGATTATGATGTAAGGTCAATGTATGGAAAAAGAAATCAAATATCCCAAATGCGGAATCGCCGTCATGATCCTGAAAGGCGGGAAGGTTCTTCTTGGTAAGAGAAAGGGTGCGCATGGCGCGGGAGATTACACATTCCCGGGCGGCAAGCTTGATTGGGGAGAGTCATTTACGGACTGCGCCAGACGGGAAACAGCGGAGGAGACAGGGATGGAGATCGGCAATATCCGATTTCTTCGTCTTTTGAATTTCAGATTCTATGAAAAGCATTTTGTGGATGTCGCTTTATTGGCGGACTGGAAATCCGGCGAGCCGAAGGTCATGGAGCCGGAAAAATGCGAAGGATGGGGCTGGTATGATCCGGATGAATTACCGGAGCCGATGTTCAAGGGATGCGCCAGTGCGTTAGAGGCCTATAAAACCGGAAAAAATTATTTTGATTAAAAAATATCCCGGCATGGGATATTCAGCTTTCCGGGTTGAAGTGGGCGACGGTCGAGGTGATCGTCTTTGAAAACTCCCGCTGCGGATTTTCGGTGGCGTAGCTCATGGATACGGTGAATTGAATTGAGTCGAATCCGGCTGCCGAAGATATTTTTATGAATTGCAGATCTTCCACGGTCACGTCATTTGAAGTGAGGGGAACTTCCATCGATGTCCCTTCTTTCAGATATATTCTTGTTCCGGTCCTGTAAATCAGGGTCGGATTTTTTGTCGAATCCGCCATTGTCAGGGTCAATACCGGATCTTCATCATTATTCACCATGTTTATTGCGGATGAGGCCCGGACAAACCGCTGGATATTGAGAATGACAAAATTGATCTGCTGATGCACATCGGTCGTGGCTACCTGAAGATTCTGGATTTTAAGGAGACTCACGAGAATTCCGGTCATCAAAGTTCCGACGACTCCGATTATGGCCGTGTAGACGATGACCTCCAGAAGAGAAAATCCTTTTCTTTTCGTCATGATTTGATTATACCGCGCTCGGATCGAAAAGCAGAATCAGGAAAGTTTTCAGGATTATTTTAAGATCGAAAATAACCGACTGATTATTCACATAGTATTCATCCAGCTCCAGTTCTTTCAGAAACGGAAGGCTGGAGGCGCCGTTGACCTGTGAATATCCGGTGATTCCGGATTTGGCCAGTGGAAGATTCCTGAATTTTTCCGGATATCGGCCGATCTCTTCCGGCTCATGCGGACGCGGTCCGACAATGGACATTTCACCCTTCAGGACATTTATGAACTGCGGAAATTCATCCAACCGGAATTTGCGGATGAGTTTTCCGACACGGGTCAGGCGCGGATCGTTTTTGATCTTGAAAAACGGACCGTCTTTGCGTTCATTGAGATGCGCCAATTCGCCGTATTTCTGCAGATGCGTCCCATCCTTCATTGATCTGAATTTATAAGCCCGAATTGTTTTCCCCGAACTGACTCTTTGCAGGGAAACGAATACAGGTCCCCTGGATTCCAGTTTTATAGCGATGGCGATGAACGGATACAGAATCAACGTTACAGTTATCCCCAAAAACGCTCCCACAACATCGATTATTCGTTTTATAATTCTATATGTCATCTTATCTGTTTATTATACACTTGTTATGAAAATCGCCTTAGTCCACGATTACCTGAATCAATACGGAGGAGCGGAAAGAGTGCTTGAATCTTTCGCCGGAATTTTTCCCGATGCTCCGATATTCACTCTTTTGCATGATAAAAACAGGACAATGAACCGGTTTGACGGAAGGGTCAAGGGGACGAGTTTTTTGGACAGCGAGTTTGTCTCTAAAAATCACCGGCCATTCATTCCGCTCATGCCTTTTGCCGCGAACCGCATGAATCTCGGATCGGAGTTCGATGTCGTGCTTTCTTCCAGTGCCGGTTATGGAAAGGGAATCCGCCACTCCGACAAGTCAGCGCATATCGCGTATTGCCATACGCCGCTCCGATACGCCTGGGAATCACAGAGATATTTCAATCTTGGTCCGGCCATGGAGCTGGCGACGGCGCCGGCATTCTGGTATCTGCGGAATTGGGATTTCAAGGCCGGGCAGAGGCCGAAGCATATTTTCGCCAATTCAAATTATATCGCCGATAAGATAAGGCAATATTATCGTCGGGATGCCGAGGTGCTTTACCCGCCGGTGGATCTGAAGGTTTTTTATCGCGATAAGAGAATAAAAAAGCAGGGTTATTTTCTGGCTGTCGGAAGGATTCTTCATTATAAAAAGTTCGATCTCATAATACAGGCGTTCAACCGGCTGAATCTTCCGCTGATCGTGATCGGAGACGGCCCTGAATTGGAAAATATCAAAAAAATGGTCCGCTCATCGCGCATACATTTCCTTCCGTTCATGCAGGAAGAAGAATTGCGGACTTTTTATAACGGAGCCGAGGCGGTGATATTCCCCCAGGAAGAGGATTTCGGCCTTGTGGCGGCGGAAGCGCAGGCTTGCGGTACGCCGGTGATAGCTTATTCGCAGGGCGGAGCCCGGGAGATTATCCAGGACGGCGTGACCGGCGTTCTTTTCAGGAATCAGACGGTTGACGATCTTGTTCTCGCCGTCAAGAAATTCCTGCTGTCGTCTTTTGACGAAAATTTCATACGCGAGTCGGCTAAAAGATTTTCCAGGACAAAATTTGAAAACCGGATCAAAAAAATAGTTCAAGGCGCTGTCTTGGTCTGAAAAATTCCATGATAATCTAATGCCGGACGGCGATATTCCGGCAGACGATCCGGCCGGGATTTTTCTTTATTTTTGGATGGTTTTGATATAAAATCATCAGATAATGAAT
Organism: uncultured Candidatus Saccharibacteria bacterium; assembly: GCA_964355085.1. Taxonomy (GTDB): domain Bacteria; phylum Patescibacteriota; class Minisyncoccia; order UBA6257; family 02-FULL-45-10c; genus REEB48. The sequence goes on along the minus strand of CAYHBW010000005.1, from coordinate 5,450 downwards.
ATCAGGAACTTTTGCATAATCGCCCATGTCGATCACGGGAAGTCCACTTTGGCTGACCGTCTTTTGGAAATCACCGGGACAGTCGAAAAACGCCGCATGAAGGAGCAATATCTGGATCAGCTGGAATCAGAGCGTGAACGCGGAATCACCATTAAAATGGCGCCGGTGCGGATGAAATATTCCCATAAAGGCCAGGATTACGTTCTGAATCTCATCGATACTCCGGGGCATACTGATTTTTCCTACGAAGTTTCCAGGGCTTTAGCCGCTGTCGAAGGGGCGATACTTCTCGTGGATGCTTCCCAGGGCATCCAGGCGCAGACGCTGGCGAATTTCAATGCCGCAAAGCGCGCGGGTTTGAAAATCGTCGGAGCGGTCAATAAAGTCGATCTGACTCCGCATCTTGCCGATGAAGTCGTAAAAAGTACTGCCGAACTTCTGGAGGTTCCGGAATCTGAAATTTTCCGGGTATCCGGAAAAACCGGTCTTGGAGTGGAGGAGTTGCTGGGCGCGGTGATTGAAAATATTCCCGCTCCTTCAGCCAGAAAATTCGCGCTACCTCCGATTGAGACGAATAATTTTCGCGCTCTCATTTTCGATTCTTTTTACCATGAGCATAAGGGCGTGGTCGCCACTGTCCGGGTATTCAACGGAAAGATAGCCGATACCGATGATGCGCATCTTGTCGCGACAAAGACGACATTCAAAATAAAAGAGATCGGCCATTTTTCTCCGCAGATGAATATTGATAAAGACATCGCGGAAGGCCAGATCGGTTATATCGCCACCGGGCTTAAAGAGACGGAAAAAATTAAAATAGG